>JAIEMH010000335.1 GCA_019752245.1 Flavobacteriaceae bacterium | reverse complement strand
GTCAGTTTGGGCAAAGCGTGCTGATGAGTCGTCGACTTGTCGAAGCCGGTGTTTCGCTGGTTCAGGTGAACTGGTTTAATACCTCATTAGAAAACAACGAAGAACAGTTTAAGTTTCACGTTAAGCAAGTTTTAGGTAATGTATCTAAAAAGTTGCAAGAAAAAGAAAAATATACTTTTTATAATAAGTATAAAAAACTTAAGGATAGTACCGGAAAAGCTCCTCAAATAGACGATTTATTAGAGTACAGATATTATCAACGTAACAAGAAAACTAACGAAACTATAATTTATTCTAACAGCATAATTTCTGAAGATTACGATATATTTTCAACGTTCTTTGATAAAAAATCCGATAGTTCGAAAGTAAAAAATTATACTTCTAAACGTAAAACTCAAATTTTCAATAATAATTCTTTTGATAATTCTGGGATTCAAAATAAAGTTACGCCAGATGTTACCATAGAAAAAAATGGAAATATAGATATCTTAGAAAGTGCTCAATTTGAAATTGCTTACAAAGATATAGCTGCTAATTATGCTATTCAGGATAGGGTTTCATCAGAACAGTTGAAAAGCATTCTTACAACAGAACTTAAAGAGTATGGAATAAAAACACCTTATGAATTTAATGTGTACAGTAATGGATTGGCAACAAAAATAAAATCAGATCATTTTACTTTTGACAAATATGCTACCTATTCAATTCCAGTTTTTATAGACAATGATGGAAATAACAAATACATGTTATTAGTAACGTTTCCGCAAAAGAAGAAATTTTTATTTTCAGAAATACTTGCAATAACCTTATTATCAGTGATTTTTACTCTAATAATTATTATTGCTTATGCCAATGCTTTACATCAATTAATAAAACAACGTCAAATTTCAGAAATAAAAACCGATTTCATAAACAACATGACGCACGAGTTTAAAACACCAATTGCTACTATAAATTTAGCGCTTGATGCCATAAAAAACCCTAAAGTAATAGATGATAAAGAAAAGGTTTTTAGGTACTTACAGATGATTCGTGACGAAAATAAGCGAATGCATGCACAAGTAGAAAACGTTCTTAGAATATCAAAATTAGAGAAAAAAGAGCTTGATATTTCTAAAGAATCATATAATGTTCAAGATATTATTGAAGAAGCAGTAGATCATGTTCATTTAATTATAGAAGATAGACAAGGATCAATAACAACTCATTTTAAGGCAAATAGAACTACAGTACTACTAAATGACGTACATTTTACTAATGTAATTGTTAATATTTTAGATAATGCTATAAAATATTCGCCAGATGCACCCGTTATAGATATATACACAGAGAATATTAAAGATTTTATTCTTATAAAAGTTAAAGACCAAGGTTTAGGAATGAACAAAGTCGCCCAAAAAAGAATTTTCGAAAAATTCTATCGCGAGCACACAGGAGATATACATAATGTAAAAGGTCATGGTTTAGGTCTTGCTTATGTAAAAAGAATTGTAGAAGACCACAACGGTCAAGTTTTCGTTGAAAGCGAAAAAGGAAAAGGAAGTACATTTATTATAAAAGTCCCATTGATAAATTAAACATAACATGGAAAAAGAGAACAAAAAAATATTATTAGTTGAAGATGATCAAAACTTTGGAGCCATTCTAAAAGATTATTTAATGCTAAACGACTTTGAAGTTGTATTGGCTAAAAATGGTATGGAAGGTTTTGAAAAATTCAAAAAAGATACTTACGACTTATGTATATTAGACGTAATGATGCCTTACAAAGATGGCTACACACTAGCTAAAGAGATTAGAGAGAAAAATAAAGAAGTGCCAATAGTTTTCTTAACGGCTAAAACCATGAAAGAAGACGTATTGAAAGGATATAAAGTAGGAGCAGACGATTACCTAAACAAGCCATTTGATTCTGAAGTTTTATTGATGAAAATCAAAGCGATCATGCAAAGAAAATCATCAGAAACTAAAGCTGAAAACGTACAATTTGAATTTCAAATAGGTAAATTCCATTTGAATTCTAAATTGCGTTTCTTGAATTTTCCTGGTAACGAACCAATTAAATTGTCTCCAAAAGAAAATGAATTGCTAAAAATGTTAGCTATTTATGTAGAAGATTTGATGCCAAGAGAATTAGCACTTACAAAAATCTGGAGAGACGATAACTACTTCACATCTAGAAGTATGGATGTTTATATCGCCAAGTTAAGAAAATACTTAAAAGACGATCCAGGCGTAGAAATTTTAAATATTCACGGCGAAGGATTTAGACTAGTCGTAAAAAAATAAATTAGAAAGCTCCAAGAAATTGGGGCTTTTTTTTAATTTGAAGCTATTCCTGCTGTCCACTATATCTTTTTATTTTTTTAAAGATAAAAAATAAAAAGGATGCCGTTCCCATCAGGGCTAAAAAATAGTTGTAAATAGAAATTTAGTCTTTCAATTCAAGTTCCAATCCAAAGCACACTTTTCCAGCTTTACTAATTGTAAAAACAGTTTCATTTTGACCAATTTGTATTGCATCATTAAGTGAAACTTCCTTTAAGTAATTCATCTCAAAAGCAACCAAATCTTGATTTAAAAGCAAGTTAGCATCAACACAATCCAAACACCATTCTAGGTATTTAACACTGTTAGCATGGTTTACAATATCCAAATCAGACAATTGAACCACTCGTTCACCTATAACTTCAAACTCTTGTTGTAGGTTTATTCTAGAAAATAATGAAGCTGTAGCTTTATCGTTAAGATATTTTTCAAAATGCTCGTGAGGCAATGCCAATGCTTCTGGTCTGCGAGTTTCGGTATTAAAAACAGCCCAAAAAGTTTCGCAACCTACAATCTTCTCATCTCCAATATACAATTCTAAACAACGCGTAGAACGGGAATTTTCAAGCGAATTTATCCATGTTTTTACAGTTACATTGTCTTTCCATTTTGGTAAACGCTTAATTTCAACACGCATTTTACTCAAAACCCAAGCCTGATTATACTCTTGCATGTCACTAAAACTAATGCCACCAACTTCCGAATGTGTTGCTGCCGTCAACTGAAAAAGATTACACAATTCAGTATACTTTAAAAAACCATTAGGATAGCATTGAAGAAAATTTATTTCCCAATCTTTAGTTAGAATAGAAGTAAAGTCTTTAGATATTGGCATAAAAGAATTAAGAATTAAGAATTAAGAATGTTGTTGTTTATATGCTCAATTATTTTTTTTCTATCTTCTAAATAATCAAACCAAACTGCATTTTCGGTTCTTTTAAACCAAGTAATTTGTCTTTTTGAAAATCTTCTTGTATTTTTTTTGATTTCTTCTATTGCAAAATCCAAGGTTATTTCTTTATCAAAATATTGAAATAATTCTCTATAACCAACAGTTTGCAATGCATTTAATTCTTTATTTGGATGTAATTCTTCTGCTTCTTCTACCAAACCTTCTTTAATCATTATAGCAACTCTTTGGTTAATTCGGTCGTACATAATTTGTCTTTCCGCTTCCAATCCAATGATGATAGGAGTGAAGTTTCTAATGTTTTTGTCTTTGTTTAAATAACTAGAATAAGGTTTTCCTGTTCCAAGGCAAACTTCTACAAATCGCATCATTCGCTGTGGATTTTGAAGTGTTTGAGCATTAGTCTCTAAAATGAAATTATAATATTCAAGATCCAATTCTTTCAACATATTTTGAAGGTATTCAATCCCTTTTTGTTCATAATTTAATCGAACTTCTTCACGAATATTTTGTTCAATTTCTGGAAAACTATCAAATCCTTTGAGTACGGCATCAACATACAATCCCGAACCACCAACCATAATTTGAATGTTGTTTTCTAGAAACAATTCGTCTAATTTAGCAACGGCTTCTTTCTCGAAATCTCCAACTGTATAATTTTCAAAAATCGATTTATTCTGAATAAAATGATGTGTCGCACTCGCCAATTCTAAATCACTTGGAACTGCAGTACCAATTTTCATTTCCTTAAAAAACTGACGACTATCGCATGAAATTATAGCACATCCAAAATGTTGTGCCAAAGCAATACTCAAAGAAGTTTTTCCAATGGCAGTTGGTCCGATAATGGTTATTAGATAGTTCTTATCCAAGTCTAATATTATTTAAGAGTTTAATGTTGTTTAAGAGTTTAATGTTGTTTAATCAACCAACTGAAAACTAAAACTTAACAATCTTCATCACTTTATTCTTTCTCAAATGACCTTGAATAATAGTTCTAGTATCACGATTATTCTGCATCGGAATTAAGATGTTTTTCAAGATTTCTATGTTGGTAATTTGATAATTCAAATCATAAAAACAGTAGCCTTTGTAAATTCCGTTTTCTATTAAAATTGCGCTGCGTTCGTCAACTTTTCTACCTCTATCAATGATAATCATGTTGTTGTTTTCAAAGGCCATTTCATTGATGAATTCGGTAACTCGTTCGTTATATTCTTCAGGACTTTCTTTACCAATGCAAGCACCATTACATTCTTTTATTTTATATTGAAAACAGGAATTTTGGGTTTCAAACAAGCCATTCAATTTTTGACATAAATTGTATTTTTCGGTAATTCTAAAAAGTGCATTTTTGCCTTCTTGCAAGGTTGTAAAAGCAGTAATTTCTTTTTTTCTACCGTCAGCTT
>JAIEMH010000207.1 GCA_019752245.1 Flavobacteriaceae bacterium | reverse complement strand
TGGCAGGAATTGAAAATAACATATATGTTCAAGTTGCCTTAATTATGCTTATTGGATTGTTGGCCAAAAATGCCATTTTGATTGTAGAATATGCCATTCAACGGCGCCGTGCAGGTAAATCGCTTTTGGCTTCTTCCTTGGAAGCAGCAAAGTTGCGTTTGCGTCCCATTATCATGACTTCGTTTGCGTTTGTTGTTGGATTGATTCCGATGATGCGTGCTACTGGTCCGTCAGCATTAGGAAACCATTCTATTAGTATTGGTGCGGCTGGTGGAATGATTTCTGGTGTTCTTTTGGGAATCTTTATCATTCCGGTCTTGTTTATTGTATTCCAATATTTACAGGAGAAAGTAACTGGGAAGCCTTTGGCGGTTTTGAATAACGAAAAACATACTAAAGAGTAAAAAACATTAAACACATAGATACATAAAAAAAAGAGTTTGATAGACCAATTTCTGGTTTACAGAGCTATGATAACTAGAGCAAAGTGAAACGACTTCAATAAAGTTTAAAATCTATGTTTCTATGTGTTTAAAAAATTTAAAAAAAATAAAATCATCAAAAATGAATTATATACATAACTACCTAAAGAAGTCCGTTGTTTTTCTCTCACTGATAACAGGATTGACGGCTTTTTCTCAAGAGTATTCTAAAGTTGAACTTCCTGAAAGTTTCAGAAATTCGGTTGCGACTGATACAACGAATATTGCAGATATCAAATGGAAATCGTTTTTCGTGGAAGCTGATTTGGTTCAACTAATTGAAGTTGCTTTGGCAAAAAACAACGATTTGCAAATTGCTGAAAAGAACATTACGATTGCCAATTTGCAGTACAAACAAGCTAAGTGGGGTAATGTTCCGCAAGTAAATGCTTATGCAAATGCTACTACCAATAGACTTTCTGAAAATAGCCTTAACGGATTGAGTGCGGGTCAGTTTTTAGGAAAAAAGCATGTTGAGGATTTCTCTGCAGGATTGAATTTGTCTTGGGAAGCGGATGTTTGGGGTAAAATTAAAAACCAAAAGAAGAGTGCTTTATCGGCTTATATGCAAACTACCGAAGCCAAAAAAGCGTTACAAACCTCTGTTTTTGCTACTGTTTCTAACGGATTTTATGATTTGCTGATGCTGGATGCACAACTTGAAATCGCAAAGAAAACATTGGTATTAAACGACAGTACCTTGTTTGTGGTAAACCTTCAGTATGATGCTGGGCAAGTAAATTTATTGGCCAAACAACAAACCGAAGCACAACGATTGATTGCGGCGCAACTTATTCCGGAATTGGAGAAGACTATTCAATTGCAAGAGAATGCTTTGAGTGTGTTAACAGGTACTTTTCCCGAAGCACAAAAGCGACAAAGTTTGCTGAATAACTTGGAGGTTAAAGGCAATCTTTCGGCTGGAATTCCATCGCAATTGCTAAGCAAACGACCTGATGTAAAAAGTGCCGAATTGGAATTGAAAATGGCCAATGCACAAGTCGGAATTGCAAAGGCGAGTTTGTATCCGTCTTTAACTATTTCTGCTGTTACAGGCGTAAATTCGTTTGAATTCAATAATTGGTTCAACATTCCGGCATCTTTATTTGGTTCGGTTACAGGAGGATTGGTTGCACCGCTTTTGAACAGTAAAAAACTTAAAACCCGTTATGAAATTGCTAAAGTTGCTAGAGAGCAATCGGTTTTACGCTTCAAGCAAACGGTTTTGGTTGCCGTTGGAGAAGTATGTAATGCTTTGGTAAAAATCGACAAGCAAGAAAAAGAATATGTCATTGCCAATGAGCGTGTTGCCACCTTGAAAAAATCTATTGTAAACGCCAACATGCTTTTCAAAAAGGGCATGGCAACTTATCTAGAAGTGATTGTTGCGCAAAGTTATCTTTTACAAGCCGAGTTGGAATTGGCTTCCATTAAAAAAGAGCGTCTGATTGCCAATGTAGAGTTGTACCGTGCTTTAGGTGGCGGATGGGAATAATTTATAAATAAAATAAAAAATCTAAACACATAGAAACATTAAAAAACGAATTACATAGACTAATTTATGGTTCACCGAGCTATGTTGACTTAAATAAAGTGAAAGGCCTTTGATAAAGTTTAAAATCTATGTTTCTATGTGTTAAAAAAAACTAATTAATTAAAAAATAATAAACATGAAAAACGAAAACTGCTCTGACAACTTTTCTTTTTTTGGAAAAAGAAAGTGTACTGCTACTGACCTTTTTAAAAGTGACGTTTCGGAAGAAAATCAAAACGAACTACTTTCAAATCAAGAACTAGAAGTTGATTTAAGCTATAAACTAAATTTTCAATTGATTGAACTTGATAAGGTGTTTGCGAATTAAATAGTACTAATCCATAATTTACATAAGATGATTACTTTTTTATTCTACCCAATATCCTTGATTCCGTTACGAATTTTATATTTATTTTCAGATTTTTTTGCTTACATGCTTTACCATGTTTTTAAATACAGACGTGCCGTTGTGAAAGAAAATATTGCTAAATCTTTCAGTTATCTTGATGAAAGTGAAAGAATTAGTATTGAAAAACAATTTTATAACAACTTCTGTGACAATTTTATTGAAACTATAAAATTGTTGTCCATGTCTGAAAAAAGCTTGCAATCGCATATTACGGCTGATTATTCGGAACTAGAAAAAATACTTTCAGAACATCAGAATTGTCACATTTATCTGGGACATCAATTCAATTGGGAATGGGCCAATGCCCACATTGGATCAACTTTTAAAAATGCAACTATTGCAGTTGCTTACAAGCCGTTGAGCAGTAAACCGTTTAATGATTTTATGCTTAAGTACGAAGTCGATTTGGTTCGAAAATGGTTTCGTCTAAGAAAATGAAAAAAGAAATGGAGACGTTTGCTGACCAACAACATGTTTTGATATTGGTTGCCGATCAAAATCCGAATGTGCCTAAGAGAAGTTTTTGGACGTCTTTTTTATCACAACCGACCGCTTTTATTAGTGGCTCAGAATTGTATACCGCTTCGCACAAAACGCCAACACTTTTTGCTAAAATCATTAGAGAAAAGAGAGGGCATTATAGATTTGTATTGGCACCGATATTTGATTTTTCTGAAGAATACAATATTGGTAGCATAACTAATATTTTCACTAAAAAACTCGAGAATGCTATTAAAACCAATCCAGAAAATTATCTATGGAGTCATAAACGTTGGAAGCATAAATATAAAAATGAATATAAAAAACGTTGGATTGATACTTCGATGGAGTTGCAAGTATAAGTTCTGATTATGGATTTTATTAACCTTATAGTTCTGTTAAAGTTAACGGTTTTAAAATTGCAATTGGTAGTAATGATTTAATTTTACATAAAAGATTTAAAACACAAAATGTCAAAAAATATTCCGATCTCTATATTAGAATTGGCTATTGTTTCTCAAGGAAGCGATGCCAGTGAAACCCTTCAAAAAACTAAAGAAATTGCTCAAGCAGCCGATGCTTTGGGTTACAATCGTTTTTGGCTAGCCGAACACCACAATATGGCGCATGTCGCGAGTACGGCAACGGTAGTTTTAATAGGATTTATTGCCAGTCACACTCAAAACATACGCGTAGGCTCGGGTGGCATTATGTTGCCCAATCATTCACCTTTAATCATTGCAGAACAATTTGGAACTCTAGAAACACTTTACCCTAACCGAATTGATTTAGGCTTAGGAAGAGCACCAGGAACGGATGGTTTGACAGCACAAGCCATAAGAAAAGATTTTTATGAAGAATCGCAGCAGTTTCCTAAAAACGTTTCGGCACTTCAAACTTATTTTTCTGATGAAAATAGTACTGCGGCAGTTAGAGCATTTCCTGCAGAAGGATTAAAGGTTCCGATTTGGATTTTGGGCTCGAGTATGGATAGTGCTGCATTGGCTGCTGCTTATGGTTTGCCTTATGCTTTTGCTGGACATTTTGCACCTAAAGTTATGGTAGAAGCTTTTGAATTTTACAGAGAAAATTTTGAGCCTTCAGAATATCTGTCAGCACCAAAAACCATGGCTTGTGTAAATCTTATTGCTGCCGATACTGATGAAGAAGCCGAAGTTTTATCGACCAGTTTGTACCGAATGTTTTTGAATTTGATTCAGAACAATAGACAGCCTTTGCAACCGCCAGTTGCCACTTTGGATGGAGTTATGAATGATGCAGAACGTTTTCACGTGAATCAGATGACAGCTTGTTCGTTTGTTGGAGGTAAAGAACATTTGGTAAAAGAGCTTAAAAAGTTTATTGATTTTACTAAAATTGATGAGTTAATGATTACCAGTCCGATTTACAATCATGCTGATAAATTGAAAAGTTTGAAGTTTGGTAGGGAAGTGATGGAGGAAATTAATAACGGATAATTAAAAATCGCGGTTTAGCTATTGCTACTTTATTTAGGTTTAATACTACTAAATCAGTAGTTAATAGGAGTGTTATTGGTTTGACGGATATTCAAAGTTTAGTAAAAAATAAATTTCAAATAAGATACTAATTGCATAAAAAAAGCTCTGATTTTCATCAGAGCTTTTCATACTTAAGTGACCTCGACTGGATTCAAACCAGTAACCTCTTGAGCCGTAATCAAGTGCGCTATTCAGTTGCGCCACGAGGCCTTTTTTGTGGGTGCAAATATATGCATTACTATTGATTTTGCAA
>JAIEMH010000384.1 GCA_019752245.1 Flavobacteriaceae bacterium | reverse complement strand
AGGTTCAACCTTTAAATCTGTTGTAGCTGTTAAATCACATTTTCTGCCATTTTTGAAACGCAAAAGTATATTTGTTGCGTTTTTTTCTCCTTTAATTAGATAGTTAATAGTTGCCATTGGTACGGAATTATTAGGTTTTTCAACACTTTAAAGATACAAAATTATCCCCACATAATCCCCACATTGACTATATTTATTTATAATTCACTTAATTTTACTTAACTATGATATATTAAAAAACCCTTATTTTATAAGGGTTAACAGTTGTTTTAGTAAGATTTGATATGTATAGAAAAAGTAGGTGTTTGTTCCTCTTTCTCCGCAAAAGAAAACCGATTAGGAAACTAATCGGTTTTTTTATTTTTAAAATAGTGTCAAAAGCCCGGCTTTTGTAAGCTGTTTTAAAAATAAAAAAAGCTAATGATTATGCTAATAATCATTTAGTTTTTTTTTTGCTCAGGATTCCCTCTCTGGGAACAACGCAGTTAATCACTCGGAACTTTACAAAAGAGATAACAAAGAAGGCGATAAATCATTTTACCGTGATCATCCAATTTATCACCGCATTTTTGCGGTAAATAAATAACTTAATCACCGCATAGAAATAAAAGACAATAGAACACATAGCCTTACTCAGCATTCTCCTACTATGGAAGAGTGGCCGAAGGTCGAGGTAGCTCCTTAGAACTCAGACAAAAAAAATTCTTATAAAAGAAATATTCAAAAAGTTAAAACAAAAACAATAAAGTAAAATCCTAATAATTTTTTTATAATAACACATAATAAAAACAACAAAATCAGGTTATTATATGTTTATAACCCTATTTTTTATTGACAGTATGAATCCGTTTTCTCAAGATTTTTACCTTAATTTAGAATTAAAAATTAATGAAATACAAGTTTCTGCAACAGACACTATTGATGCAATAAACAAAATTGTAGAAGTAATAGAAGAAAAAATCACAGAACTTCACAATTGGTTAAAAACACATTCCTTCTGCTCTCAAGAAGAAGAAATTTTATTTTTCAAAGAGATAAAACCAAAAATTGTAGCCGAACTAATTTACTACAACAAAATGCTAGATTTAGAGGCAAATGCTCCTACTGCAAAAAAAATAAAAACCAAATATTTTGAAGACGAACTAAAGGAAATAGCAGACTACATTAGAAAAAACAAAATCTTTTACCAATACTACCGATCAAAAGCTACACACAACGACTCCAAATACTTTACTAGAAATAGAAGCAACAAATTGCGCTATTACGAAAGTCACATCATAAATTATGATACTAGAGTAAGCACTTCACATGATTATAATGCAGCAATGATAAAAGCCAACGATTTAATTGTGAATTACCTTGAAAGTAAAATCGAACAATTAAAAAATAAAACCACCAATCAAAACATACTTACAAAAAATACCATGCAGTGGACCGGCAACAAAATTGATTTGGTGGAATTAATCTACGCACTAAACACTCAAAAAGTATTCAACAACGGAAAATCAGACATAAAAGAAATAGCCAGTTATTTCAGCAAAATATTCAATATCGATGTGGAAGAAGGAATCTACAGAGGCTACCTCGACATCAAGAGCAGAAAAATAACTAGGACTAAATTCTTAAACAGCCTTTCCGAAAATCTAAACAACAGAATAACCAACGAAGACTTATAAATTCCCAACCTGGGTCAAGTTGGTAGTTTGGCAGTTCAAACCCAATTAATTTAAAAATGCAATCCCAAAAAGCTAAACCTAAAAGAGCTTTTTCAAACCCAACTACGCATTTTTAAAAGAAACTACACGTTCAAAATAAAAATTATTCCCAACTTGGGCGCAGGTTGTGAAAATATACAAAACAATCCTTTCAATTTTGCTACACAACATAGAAACTTAATTTTCTTATCCTATTCTTAGCAAAATGAACTACATCAAACACCTCACCGGATTCTTTGACAAAGTTGTGTCGGACAAGTCTTTAAACCCAACACACATCAGCTTATACATCGGATTATTTCAATATTGGAATGTAAACCGTTTCCAAAATCCAATAAGCATTACACGAAACGAAATCATGAGCATTTCCAAAATTGCATCCAAAGCAACCTACCACAAATGCATGCGCGATTTACACGATAACGGCTACATCAAATACGAGCCTTCCTACAACCCTTTCAAAGGAAGTATGGTAATCCTTTTCAATCTAGCCGAAGACGCGGAACCAGTTCAAAAAAAAGACAACACAAGTAAAAAAATTTTACCAATAAATGAACAAGTAGCGTACAAGCAACAAACCTCTAACGATACAAGTAATGAACAAGCGCTAGTATCTTCTATAAACAATACAAACAATACAAATGATTTAAACTTGCTTGAAAATAAAAATCAGTTTTTAAAAAATCAAAACAAAAGTGCAAAAGAAGAAAAAAGTGCCGCCAAAAAAGAAGAAAAAAATAGCCCAACTATCGAAGAAGTAAAAACCTATTTCCAAGAAAACAACTTCCCAGAAATCGAAGCAAACAAATTCTTCAACTACTACTCCAACAACGGTTGGCTAATTGGAGGAAAAACACCAATGCAAAACTGGAAAACAGCTTCCCAAAACTGGATGCTAAACTACAACAAATTCAATCCAACAGAATCACCAACAAAAACAAACCACCTAACCACCACAACAAACAAAGACTATTCAGAACCTCTTTAACCTGAACTTGTTTCAGGTTCTTTGCGATCCTTGCGATAAACCTTTGTGAACTTTGCGGTTAAATTTTTAGCTATGAAAAACGAAATAATTTCCCACTACAACTACCCAGCAGTAATCAATTGGCTACAAACCAAAGGAAAAGAAATCTACGGACCAAAATTCACCATCCTACAATCCGACCACCAAACAATCAACAAACTAATAGCCTACTTCCTAAAAGACCAACCAACCTGCAACCAATTCAACATCGACCTCAACAAAGGAATACTGCTAACAGGTCCAGTAGGCTGCGGCAAAACAGCACTAATGAACATCATGCGCTACCTCACTCCCATCCAACACAAATTCTCAATCAAACCATGCCGAGAAATAAGCTTCGAATTCATCCAAGACGGCTATTCCGTAATCCACAAATACGCCAAAGGAAAACTATACGAAACAAACCCAAAAACAATATGCTTCGACGACCTCGGACTAGAAAACAACCTAAAATACTTCGGCAACGAATGCAACGTAATGGCAGAAATACTCCTAAGCCGCTACGACCTATTCATCGCCAAAAACATCCAAACCCACATAACCACCAACCTATCCGCCTCCGAAATAGAAACCCAATACGGCAACCGAGTAAGAAGCCGAATGAGACAAATGCTAAACCTAATAGCCTTCGACAAATCCACAAAAGACAAACGCTAAACCCAAAACTTTTAAACTCATAAACTTTTAAACTCATAAACACTTAAACTTTTAAACTTTTGTGCCTTTTGTGTTAAAAATCAATAACTAATTCAGGATTCAAAAAAACTATGATAAACTATCCAAAGCAAAGCGCAATAAATAATAAACTCCGCGAAACTCTGTGAAAAAACTCTGTGAAACTCTGTGCCACAAAAAACCAAGCCAAGCGCCTCAGAGCAACTTAAAAACAAACCCCAATACACAAAATAATTAAAAAAATGTGCCCTTTGCGCCAACCTTTGCGCTCTTTGCGGTTAAATTTCAAACAACTTTAAACTAAAAAACCATGATTCGACAAGACGACCCAACCCCAAACACAATAAAAAAAATAACCTCCTTCTGGAACTGGTTCCAAAAAAACGAACAAACAATTACAAAAGCAGTAAATCAATACGATCTACAAGCACCAGCAATAATAGTACTCCATAAAAAACTAAAATCAATCTCACTTCGACTACACTACCTACTCAAAGTAACCAAAAACAAAAACAAAAAAAGTACCATAGTCTTCTCAGCCAACGGCTACCGCAAACTATTCGGCAAAGTAAACGCACTAGTAAATCAAGCGCCAGAATTAAAAAGCTGGCAAGCCGAAGCTTTCATAAAACCAACCAAAGACTTAGAAATGTACAAACAAGGCCTAGACGAACCTCTAAAATTCCCAGACTTCGAAATAAAAGTCAGCGACCTCTACTTCTCAATCCAAGACTACAACATCGAAAAGAAAAAACTAAAAATCATTATCTACTACAAAAGCTACCGTTACCACTACGACAACGACTTCCTAGATGAAGCAATATATATAATCCTCCAACACCTTATCGGTGAAATAACACTTAGAAAAAACATAACCTTTCTTGAACTCGCACAACTACCAGACAACCCTAAAAACCTCATCCAACTAATCCAAATTCAAGAATACATTGATAAACTATAGCTTTTAAATAGAAGGAATAATCTTAAAATATAGACTATGTTATGAATTATTGCTATAAAATAAACTACAGACAAAAATCTATAAAAAGGAACCAAATATTTAATGAAGTTGAATAAAATTGTTAATAATTTGTTCAATATATTGCACTCTTTTGCGCCGAAATAGTTATATTTGTTAAAGAAATTGAAATTAAAATAAATCTTAATCGGTTCAATTATGAGTATATATATCAATGAAGAAGAAAAGTTAAAGCATCCATACTATAAATTAATGGAATTGAGAGGCGATATTTTGGAAACAGAATTAAATTCATGG
>JAIEMH010000388.1 GCA_019752245.1 Flavobacteriaceae bacterium | reverse complement strand
AGTTTTCAAATCCGAAAAGTTTTCCTGTTCTTCCAAATCCTGGTTGAATTTCGTCAACAATCATCAATGCTCCAACTTCTTCACAACGCCTTTTTACTTTGGCTAAAAAGTCGTTTTCTGGTTGAATAAATCCTGCACCGCCTTGAATACTTTCAAGAATTATTCCGGCAGTTTTGGTAGTTATTTTTTGAATATCTTCTTCGTTGTTGAAAGTAATAAAATCTACATCTGGAATTAATGGACGAAAAATTTGTTTGCGTTCTTCAAATCCCATAACGCTCATCGAACCCATCGTGTTTCCGTGATAGGCATTGTGACACGAAATTAACTGACTTCTTCCAGTAACGCGTCGCACTAATTTTAATGCGCCTTCACAAGCTTCGGTTCCAGAATTTACTAAATAAACTTTGTTGAGTTCTTTGGGTAAGTTTTCGACCAATAATTTACAATATTGGACAGCTGGCGATTGAGAATATTCACCATAAACCATTACATGAGAATATTTATCCAATTGGTCTTTAATCGCTTGATTTACTCTCGAATGTTGATGTCCAAGTGAGCAAGCGGAAACACCGGCTACAAAATCTAAATATTTTTTATTATTTGTGTCGTAAATATATGAACCTACTGCATGTGAAACTTCCATTCCTAATGGGTAAGGAGAAGTTTGTGCTTGGTATTTTAGGAAATCGTTATTCAATGTTGTACTTTTTTATTTCTGAAACAGTGTTGCATACAGAACACCACCAAAATTCTTCATCTTCATTTTTTAAAAAGGTCTTTGTGTTTTCGTTGCATTTTTTACAATGAACTTCATCGCGATCATCTTCATAGGATTGATAGTCACAATTACCACAATTCCAAATGGTAATACTTGACATTTCATCATCGATATACCATGTGAAAGCATCTTTTTTACACTTTGGACAAATTTGAGTTGCCATTTATTTTTTTGTTTTTTTCTTGTCGTAGTTCAAAGTTTCTTTCCTAATTTTCATCGGAACACTTTCTTTGGCATTATCAACTTTGGTTTGTTCTTGAATTTTAGCTTCTTCTTCGTTTTCTTCTGGCGGAAAAATTTCTTCTTTGGTCTTTATTCGTTCATCGCCACGCCAAATAAATCCTCTTAGTTTTCGAGCATTTTTGGGTAAGTCTTTTTCTGGATAAATATCACCGTCTACATTATCAAAAAAAGTAATGGTATCAATTTTACTCTGATCATCCATCATCATATTTATTTTACTACTAACGTTTTTATTGATTCCGATAAGTTCATTTTGATCATTTCTCATGTAAAAAATAACTTCGGTATTATTTACTATATCTACATCATAGAGTTTATTTTCTCTACACTTCCCATAAAGATTTAAACCTTTAACCTGATTAAAACCTGTTCCAATAGTATCTTTTGAAACAATAAATGCATTGTTGAGTACTTTCAACGAGTCGAGTTTTTCGGTTTTGTTGTTGCCTATTAAATGCATCACATCGCCAGTCATTTGATTGTCAAAATTCCAAAGAATGGGTTTTCCAATAAGTTGTGTGAGTGCTTTCTTCTGGTCGGAATGAATGGAATCGCATTTACCACTCATATCAGTTTTAAAGAAACGAACGTTATTAAATCCGCGTACTATTCGCTCGCCAGTTTTTCCGGTTACAATTAATTTTTTGGCGTGTACAAACATCGAATCTTTTTCCATCATGTAGCGCACCGAAGCTCTTTTAGTGATAAACAATGAATCTTTAGCTTTGTAAACTTCACCATAATGACCTCTTATGATAGCTTTGTTTATAGAATCGGTAATTTTTACATTTCTAGTTCCTGATGAAAATTCTCTCGCTCTGTCAAAGTACAAACTATCGCCTTCAATCAATCTATCTTTATATTTTATGTAGGATTTTCTTAGAAAGTGACCCACATTTTTCTTCGTGTTATAAAATCCATTTTCGGTGTAAATAAAATTATCTTTTCCAACAATTGTTGATGGTCCAAATAAATAGGAGTGACCCGAATTGGTATAATAATCTAAATGATTTGATTTAATAGTATATTCGGGATTGGTCAAAACAACCGAAGTTAGAAACTGATACTTTTTTTGTTGTACATAATAACGTCCCGATTTGCTCTTTAAAGTATTGTCTCTGTTGGTAATTGTTCCGTTAGAATTGTAGTACGCTTCTTGTTTTATTCTATCAAAATTTATGGTGTCCGTTACTAAAGAAGATTCAGGTGAACGCATAACAACATTTCCAGTTGCGTAAGCTTGTTTTACATTTCCGTTATATTCAGCGTATTTACTATTTAAAAATAAAGTATCGCCTTGCACCATTTGCACATCGCCAAAAGCTTTAATATAATTTTCGTTTTTAAAATAATACGCTTTGTTGCATGTCATAATTACACCATCATGATTGACTCTCACATTTCCTGTAAGAAGCAAAGCACCGGGAATTTCATATTCATTAATGTCTTGAAAATCGGCATTTTCAACTAAAATTTTACTTGTTTTTTGACCAAAAGTAAAATTAAGTACCAATAGAACTAATAGAAAACTATATTTTTTCAATGCGTATATTTTTGAAGCAAATTTATGAAAATAGAGTCAACTCAAATGGTTATTAAGATTTTTTTATTACATGATTGAAATGAGTTGCAAATTTTTATATTTGTTGAATCGTGTTAAAAAAACATATCATCATGAGGAGAATCCTATTGCTTGCCGTTCTTGGGCTATCGCTTTCAGCTAGTGCACAAGTAAAAAAACAAAAGTCTAATGCCAAAAATAAAAAAGTTACCGTTGTGGAAAAGAAGAAAGTAGTATACCAAGTTTTTACAAGATTGTTCGGAAATAAAAATACCACCAATAAACCTTGGGGAACTATTGAGGAGAATGGCGTTGGAAAATTTAATGATTTTACAGATAAAGCCTTAACCGAAATTAAAAATCTAGGTGTAACTCACATTTGGTACACTGGTGTTCCGCATCATGCTTTGGTAAATGATTATACTAAATACGGAATTTCCAATGATGATCCAGAAGTAGTAAAAGGTCGCGCGGGTTCACCATATGCGGTCAAAGATTACTATAATGTCAATCCAGATTTGGCAGTAAATCCGGCAAAGCGTTTGGAAGAATTCGAATCCTTAATCACGAGAACTCATAAAAATGGATTGAAAGTTATAATAGATATTGTTCCCAATCACATTGCCAGAAAATATGTTAGTTTGTCTAATCCTGCTGGTGTTCGTGACTTTGGTGCCGATGACGATACTACCCAAGAATACGAAAGAAACAATAACTTTTATTACATACCAGGTCAACATTTTCAAGTGCCAACGTCAGACAGTTACAAACCACTGAAAGGCGAAAAAAATCCATTAATTAATGGAACATTTGATGAGAATCCTGCGAAATGGACAGGAAACGGTTCACGATTAGCTAAACCAGACATAAACGATTGGTATGAAACGGTGAAAGTAAACTACGGAATTCGTCCGGATGGTTCTAAAGACTTTCCTGAATTGCCAGAAGGTTTCGAGAAGAAATCATATAAGGATCATTTTGAGTTTTGGAAAAACAAAGACGTTCCTAGCTCTTGGATAAAATTTAGAGATATTGCCTTGTATTGGACTGCTAAAGGTGTAGATGGTTTTAGATATGATATGGCAGAAATGGTTCCGTATGAATTTTGGAGCTACATGAATTCGGCTATAAAGATGAAAAATCCGGATGCTTTTTTAATGGCAGAAGTATATAATCCGAACGAATATAGAAATTATATTTACAAAGGTAAAATGGATTATTTGTATGATAAAGTTGCTACTTACGACAAATTAAAAGAAGTAATTCAAGGAAAATCTTTACCTGATGCACTTTCAGATATTCAGCACAGTATGGCCGATATTGAACATCATATGTTGCACTTTTTGGACAATCATGATGAACAACGATTGGCAAGTCCAGAATTTGCAGGAACTCCAGAAAAAGGCAAGCCACTTATGGTAGTTTCTGCCACTTTGGGTTCGTCACCAACTATGATTTATTTTGGACAAGAAGTTGGTGAAGCAGGAAATGAAAACGGCGGATTTGGAACACATTCTAGAACTTCTATTTTTGATTATGTTGGCGTACCAAACCATCAGCGTTGGATGAATGGAGGAAAATTTGATGGCGGACAATTATCTCAATCAGAAAAAGATTTGCGTGATTTTTACAAACGATTATTGAATTTCACTATAAAAAGTGATGCTTTGATGGGTAATTTTCAAGAAATACAATCATCAAATAGAGAAAAAACACAAGGTTATGATGCAGGAATTTATTCTTATGTGCGTTGGTCAACTAGTGAAAAACTAATTGTAATTGCTAATTTTTCATGGCAAGTAACAAGTAATTTTGATTTAAAAATTCCAGCTGATGTTATCACAACTTGGAAATTAAAAGATGGAAGTTATCCTCTAAAAGATCAATTATACGGAAACACAGCTACTTTAAAAGTTGAAAATGGAGTAGGAGTTGTGAAGGTAAGTGTTAAGCCTAGCGAGAGTTTTGTATTTAAAATGTAGTTAGAAATTATATAAAAAACAAAACCCTTTCATTAATGAAAGGGTTTTGTTTTTCTTAAAAACTATTTTACTTCAAAATCGTTTGTTTTCTATCTGGTCCAACAGAAACAATTTTTATTGGAACTTCGACTTCT
>JAIEMH010000365.1 GCA_019752245.1 Flavobacteriaceae bacterium | reverse complement strand
CACAATCTTATTTCGGAATTCTCCTTGACGACAACAACCGCAAACCATTATGCAGATTACATCTAAATGGTTCAAAAAAATACATTGGTCTATTCAATGACAACAAAACCGAAACAAAACAACCACTGAATACTATCGATGATATTTATTTGTTTGAGAAAGAATTGCTGGAAACCGTTGGATTGTATGATGTTGAGTAATTTATCAATAATAAATCACACTGCATTCTGGTTGCAGTGAGGTTTAGTATAATTGTAAATCAAATTGGACATTAGAATTATTATAAAATTACATGAGCTTTTAAAAGCAGAGCGAACAGGAAACCCTAAAGAGTTATCATACAAATTAGGTATTTCTGAACGAACAGTCTTTAACTATATAAGTTTTATGAAAACTGAGTTAAATGCACCAATAATTTTTAACACACAACTTAAAAATTATTGTTATGAAAGAGATTGTGAGTTGTGTTTTAAAGGATAAAAAAAATAAATTATTATGGCAATAAATTTACAAAAAGGGCAGAAAATAGATATTGGGTTGTCGAAAATAACGGTTGGATTGGGTTGGGATCCAAATGAAGGTACTGGTTACGATTTTGATTTAGATGCATCTGCAATTATGATTAATTCTAATCGTAAATTACTTGGTGAAAATTATTTTATTTTTTATAACAATTTACGTTCACCAGACAATGCTTTAGAACATACTGGTGACGATCCAACTGGTGGTAATAGCGATGGAGATGATGATGAAGCAATAAAAGTTGATTTAAATAAAATTGATTCCAATGTTCAAGAAATACTTTTTGTAGTTACAATTGAAGATTTTGAAAGAAGAAAACAAAATTTTGGTCAAGTTAGAAATTCCTACATTAGAATAGTTGATGATGCTACTAGTCAAGAAATCGCAAAATATGAGTTAGATGAGGATTTTTCAATAGAGACAGGCGTGGAATTTGGTAGATTGTATAAAAGAAATGATCAATGGAAATTTGAAGCTTCGGGTATTGGTTACAAAGCAGATTTAGGTTTCTTTTTAGAGAAATATTATTCAGGACAAATAATAAAATAAGGTATGGCGATTAATCTTCAAAAAGGTCAAACTATTGACTTGCGTAAAAATGACAAAGGTGAATCATTTGATTTATCTCAAGTAACGATCGGCTTAGGTTGGGATGTAAAACAAAAGGAAAGTGGTTTTTTCGGAAAATTTTTTGGTGGTTCTAAAGATGAGGAATATGATTTAGATGTTATAGCCTTTTTGCTCGATTCCAATGGAAAAGTTGAAAATCTTGGTCGTGATCTAAATTTTTCAAATGGTAATAAGGTTGGTTTGCACGGTGGTGATATTATTTTTTTTAATAGTATGACATATCCATCAGGTTCAGGAACATCAAGTATGCTTTTTCCAGATGGCACTCCAAAATATACTATGCAGCAAAAAATAAAGCAACTTTTGGACAAAGGTGAACTTATAGTTCATACTGGTGATAACTTAACTGGTGAGGGCGATGGTGATGATGAACAAATTATTATAAAATTAGATTCTTTGCCTGTAAAAATTGAAAAAATAATCTTTTTAGTGTGTATATATCAAGGAATAAGTAAAAATCAACAGTTTGGGAAAGTTGAAAATGCTTTTATTAGAGCTTGCGATAAAAATAATAAAGAGATAGCTAAATACACACTTTCAAATAGTCCAGAATTAGAAAATAAACACTCTTTAATTTTTGGAGAAACCTATCGTCATAGTGGAGGCTGGAAATTTAGAGCCATTGGAGAAACATTACATACAGACAATTTTGTAGAGATTCTTAAAAAATATGTGAACTAAAAAATTGAAATTGAAATTAGAATATTCAAAATACAAACATATATCTTTTGATTTATGGTTAACATTAATAAAATCAAATCCAGAATTTAAGAATAAAAGAAATTTATTATTTAAAGATTTTTTTGGACTTGAAAATACAATTGAAAAAATTACTGAAGTGGTAAGATATTATGATGTCTTGTGCAACAATATCAATGAAAAAACAGGCTTAAACTTTGACACATTTGAAATATATTATTTAATTCTAAATGCATTAAACGCTAGATTGGATGATATTACAACAGAACATTTAAATCAATTTTATAATGAAACTGAAATATTATTCATGGATAACAAACCAGAATTGATCAACCCTCAAACTAATTTAATGTTTAAGGATATGATATCGCAAAATAAGACCATTAGCATTTTGAGTAATACTGGATTTATAAAAGGATATACATTACGAAAATTAATTATAGATTATGAATTGAATGATTATTTTAAGTTTCAAATTTATTCTGATGAAGTTGGATATTCAAAACCGAATCCAAAAATGTTTCAACTTGTATTTGACAATATAAGTGTTTTGAAAAATATTAAAAAACAAGAAATAATTCATGTAGGAGATAATCAAAACGCTGATTATAATGGAGCAATTAGCTTTGGATTTAATGCCTACTTATTAATAAATTAAAACGTGAATAAAAGATACAGTTTACATAAAATTATTGACGAAGAAAAATATCCGTTTCCAGCAGAACAATACAGCTGGTTTAAATTTGGGGATAAATATTATGCCGAAAAATTTGCGATTGAATTATTCAATGGATTTGTCACTGAATTTAGAGAATTACTTTTATCTGATAAAGAAATAATTATTTTACCAAGTCCGTATCTGTCAATTCCAACAGCTTCTAATTTTTTGTGCTACTACTTTAAAAAGCAACTAAACAGTTTTTTATTTAAAAACAATAAAAAAGCATGTGTTGAATCTAAAATATACAGAAATCAAACGTATATCACAGATTATGGTAATTTAGATTTTGGGGAGAGGGTTAAATTAATCTCAAACGACACTTATTATTTAGATAGAAATTTTATTGATGGTAGGCTTTGCATTTTTGTTGATGACATTAAGATTACTGGAAGTCATGAACATACTGTAAATAAGATATTAAACCAGTTTAACATAAAAGGTGATTTTGTTTTCGTTTATTACGCTGAATTAGCAAATAAAGAAATTCATCCAAAAATTGAAAATCATTATAATTATTATGCAATAAAAGATGTTGATGATATTCTAAATATAATAAATGGAAAACATTTTCAATATAATACTAGAATTGTAAAATTCATTTTAAGTCTTGATACAAAAAAATTCAGTTATCTTATAAATAATATCTCTATTGAAAAATCTAATGAATTGTTTCATTTAGCAATTAGTAATAATTATCATCAAATAACTGATTATCAAAATAATCTTGTTGCAATAAAAATTGATTAAGCCAATTAAAAAGAATGAAAAAAAACAATAAGGTACTATTAATTTTCTTTTTAGTATTTATTAATATTTCTTATTCACAAACATATTTTATTAATGTTAGGAAACTAAATATAAGAGAGAATCCAGACAAAAATTCAAATGTAATAGGAAGTTACTCAAAAAATGACACTGTGAATATTCTTTCTCAGCAAGGAGATTGGTATAAAGTCGAGAACAAAAAAAAAATTGGATTTATTAACAAGAAATATCTAAGTTCAAAAAAAGAAGAAAACAAAATTGAAAAAGGTTTTATATCTGGCTTTAATAAAGTGTTTTTAAAATCTTTAATTATAACTGGTTTAGTTTTTTTCCTATATCAATCTTATAAACGAAGAATAGCAGATTCAAGGTATAAGAAAGGGTATAGACAAGGTAATATTTCTATTAGAGAATACATAGCCTACGGGTCTTATTCATTAATAATCAGTTTGATTATTGGAGTTGTTAATGGAGTTGCTTCATGGTTAGAAAAATTTTAAAATGAATTTAATCGAGTCAAAATCTTCTTATTTAGCATTATTTCTAAATGGAAACATAGCTCACATTATTAATCCATGGACACTTATAATTGACCTAGATAATGAATTAATAACAGTAGAAAAAAGGAATTGGTATTTTATTGGAACAAATAAAAACAGTATCGCTTTCAGATTTATCAGAAATATAAAAATTGATGAACACCTATTTGGTGCAAACATAAGCATAAAAGCAACAGGTGGCTGGGTCTCTGCATACTACCTGCCCAAACGAGATACAAAAATAATAAAAGAGGTTTTATTTAATTATAATCAAACTAAAAAAAACTCTATTATTTTTTTATAAGAAAATATTAATTTAAAAAAAAACAAATGGCAATCAACTTACAAAAGGGACAAAGAGAAAATATCAATGCTCCAAAATTTACAATTGGTTTAGGCTGGGATACAAACAGCAGTTCCACAGGATCAGGTTTCGATTTAGACGCATCAATTTTTATTTTAGGAGAAAATAAGAAGGTTATATCAGATGCTCATTTCATTTTTTACAATAACTTAAAATCTCCAGACGATTCAGTTATTCATACTGGAGATAATTTAACAGGAGATGGAGACGGCGACGATGAGCAAATTAAAATTGACTTAACAAAAATTGATCCTGCTGTGAAAGAGATCTGCATTGTAGTAACAATTCACGAGGCAGAAACTAGAAAACAAAACTTTGGTCAAGTTCGTAATTCATTTATTAGAATTGTTGATGATAGTCGATCGTGCGACCGGATTCCTGTCCTCTAAGTTCCTACTGCCCTTTATGCGCTCAATATTTTCTGTGCCAAACCTTTAATCACTAGGCTAGTTCATCGAATTTAACTGG
>JAIEMH010000242.1 GCA_019752245.1 Flavobacteriaceae bacterium | reverse complement strand
GATGTTGTTAACTTTGATGGCGCAACATTAATGCCAGAGAAAAAAGAATATTTTGTTTTAAACAAACCCAAAAACTTTACAACATCTAACGAAGAAGTTGAGCACCGAAATGTTTTAGAACTTATTAAAGGCGCTTCAACATCGGCAATGGCACCAGTTGGAAGAATGGATAAAAACACTACAGGTTTATTGTTGTTTACAAACGATACTGATATTATTAGAAAGTTTAGTTTGCCAAACCAAAAATCACCAAAAATCTATCAAGTTACTTTAGATAAAAATTTAAAATTTGAAGATTTAGAAAAAATAGCTTCAGGTGTTACCTTAGATGGTCACCGTTTATTTGTAGAAGAAATAAGCTACATTGAAAACGAATCTAAAAACGAAATTGGAATTAAATTAAGAACTCCAAATGTTAAAGTTGTTAGAGCAATTTTTGAAAATTTCAAATATACTGTTATAAAAGTAGACAGAGTTGCCTTTGCCGGCCTGACAAAAAAGAATTTACCGCGAGGAAATTGGCGTGTACTAACAGAGCAAGAAATTATAAATTTAAAAAACATATAACCACGCACAAGCGTGGTTTTTTATCCTATATGACTTCCCAAAAAAATCTTTCAATTGCACATGCATGGTTTGACGCATTTAATTCTCACAATCTTGAAAAATTACTTTCATTATACGATGATGACGCCGAACATTTTAGTCCAAAATTAAAAATTAGACATCCCGAAACTAACGGATTAGTAACAGGAAAAGAAGCATTAAGAACATGGTGGCAAGAAGCGTTTGATCGTTTACCAACTTTAAATTATAAAGTGAAATCACTAACAGCAAATTCGGATAGAGTTTTTATGGAATACATAAGAACTGTAGAAAACGAAGATGATATGCTAGTAGCCGAAGTACTAGAAATTAAAGAGGATACCATTGTTGCTTCTAGAGTTTATCATGGTTAAACTAGTGAAAGACCGTGATTATTATTTTAATTAAAGTAATATCATAACCACTAGTTAAAATAACTTTTGCATCAAATACAATTAAAGGATTAAAAATAATTCGTATAATTGCATACTAATCATTAAATTACATATTATGGGCTTAGGAGGATTTTTTAAAAACTTATTTGGTTCAACCAAAGAAAAAGTAAGTGAAGTTGCTGACAAAGCAGAAGATTTAGCAACCGAAGCAATTCATAACGCAAAAGAAGTAGCAGCTCCATTAATTGACAAAGTGAAAGATTTTGCAGATGCAGCAAAAGAAAAAGTAAGTGAATATGTTCCTGCAGCAAGCGAAGCTATTGAAAATGCAGTAGAAACTGTGAAAGAAAAAGCAAGCGAGCTTGTAGATAAAGCAGAAGAAATGGCAGGAAATGCAGTAGAAACTGTAAAAGAAAAAGTAAATGCTTTTACTGATGACGCTAACGATGTTGTAGAAGAAACTAAAACAAAAGTAGCAGATGAAACAAACAGAGTTGAAGAAGACGCTGATTAATTTCAGAAAAAAACTATCTTTGTAACAAATTTAAATCACACTTATTAGTGTGATTTTTTTATTATGGAAAAACTACTTTATATCACCACCATTGAGGATTACACAAAGCTTTTGTATAAAATCCTAATAGATTATTCTCCCAGATTAATCACTGCAATTATTGTTCTTGTAGTAGGATTATATACCATTCGATTTATTAATAGATTGGTGCGAAAAATTATGGTAAAACGTGAACTAGAACCAACACTTTCTAATTTTTTGGCAGATTTATTAGTTTGGTCATTAAGAGTACTTTTATTTGTAACTTTTATATCAAAATTAGGTGTAGAAACCACTTCGTTTGCTGCAATACTAGGCGCAGCAGGTTTAGCTGTTGGATTGTCATTACAAGGTTCTTTATCAAACTTTGCTGGCGGAATGCTTATTATATTATTCAAACCATTTAAAGACGGTGACACAATTGAAGCACAAGGCGTGATTGGAACAGTTTCTGAAATTCAGATTTTTGTAACCAAATTACTTTCGGCTAACAATCAAACCATTTATATTCCTAATGGGATTTTATCTAATGGAATAATTACAAATTACTCCGTTGCCGGTATGCGAAGAGTTGATTTGGTTTTTTCTTTATCGTATGACACCGATATTAAAGCTGCAAAAAATTTAGTATTAGAAGTAATGAAAAGTCATTCTAAAGTTTTAAAAACACCTGAACCAGTTGTTGTAGTAAAAGATTTAACTGATAACGCAATCCATTTAGCAATTCGTCCGTGGGCAAAAAATGAAGATTTTAGTCAGGTTTCTTCCGACATTTTAGAAAATTGCAAAACTGCTTTTGATTTAAAAGGAATTGTAATTCAACCTTATGTAAGAGACATTACAAAGTAGTTATCTATTTTGCAAACATAAAATCTTTTAGATAATATGGTTCAAAATAGGCTACATCTTCAAAGTTATTCTGTTGGAATTTTTGAAATGAAAGCGCACTCATTTGCTTAGCAGAAGGAAATATAAATTGATCTAAAAAAACAAAATTAGACTTGGTTAAAACTGTTTTTGCTTTCTCATTACTATCGCCTACAAAATAAATAGTTTCAGAAAAACTTGAAAAACTATCTTCCGTAAGTACTTCTGCTTGAACCTCGCGAATCATTTCCTTTTTTGAATTGAAAATAGCACTATAGACTTCCATTCTTCGAGCATCTATCATTGGAACTATCAAACCATTTTCAAGATCAATTTGATTGGCTAATGATGCCAAAGTATCAACAGCTACTAAAGGAATGCCCAACGCATAGCACAATCCCTTTGCGGTAGAAACTCCAATTCGCAATCCAGTATAAGAACCTGGACCTTGACTTACTGCAATCGCAGCCAAATCAGTCATTGAAATTCCTGCTTCTTTTATAATTTCTTCAATAAAAACATGCAATTTTTCAGCATGAGAATATCCTTGCTCTGCAATTTCTTTACAAAAAATTGTAGTTCCATCTTTGGCTAATGCTACAGAGCAATTTTTGGTTGCCGTTTCAATATTGAGAATATACAAAACTATATCAATTTAAATTAAGCTACTTTTTCTTTTCGGTTTTGGTGTTGGCAGAGGCAAGTTTTACTTTATCACCAGAATTTAAATCTTTAGAAACGGTAACATATGGTCCAGTAATAACTTGATCACCTTTTTGTAATCCAGAAATAATTTCAATATTAGTATCGTCTTGAATTCCTGTTTTTACAATTCTGATTTTAGCTTTATCTCCAACTTTTACAAAAACACATTCTAGTTTTTTATCTGTTTTAGCTTTAACTTTATCACCTTCTTCTTCACCTACAACTACTTTTTTAGTAGCAGTAGTATCTGATTTTACAACCACTGAACTAATTGGCACACCAATCACATTCTCTTTTCTAGTAGTAATAATATCAACTGTAGCTGTCATTCCTGGTCTAAACGGAGAATAAGTTGCTGATTTTCCTGCTAATAAATCTTGGTATGACTCTTTAAGAATTCTAATTTTCACTTTAAAATTAGTAACCTGATCTGCAGTAGTTGTAGAACTTGCAGAATTAGAAATGCTTGTAACAATACCTTTAAATTCTTTTTTCAAATAAGCGTCAACTTGTATTTTTGTTTCGTCACCTATATTGATTTTTACAATATCATTTTCGTTTACATCAACTTCAACTTCCATGTTGTTAAGGTTTGCAACTCTCAACAATTCGGTTCCTGTCATTTGTTGAGTTCCCAAAATTCTTTCACCAAGCTCAACACTCAACATAGAAATAGTTCCGTCTGCTGGAGCGTAAATAGTTGTTCTTCCAAGATTATCTTTTGCCTCACTTACACTTGCAGAAGCACTTTGAACATTGTAATAAGCCGATTGTTTACTCGCTTTTGCAACTTCAAAAGAAGCAATTGCTTTGTCCCAATCTGATCTAGAGATGATCCCTTTTTCAAACAAGGTTTTGTTTCTTTCATAATTGGCTTGCGCTTCTTTGAATGAAGCATCGGCCTGACTTAAACCTGCTTTTGTTCCAGAATAATTAGAAACCGAACGGTTTAATCCTGAGGTATATAAATCGGGATTTATTTTAACCAACAAGTCACCTTTTTTAACCACTTGACCTTCTTTAACAGGCAAAGAAATAATTTCACCCGAAACTTGAGAAGATATTTTTACTTCAATTTCTGGCTGAATTTTCCCTGTTGCAGAAACAGTTTCAACAATAGTTATGGCATCAACTTTGGCAGTTTCAACTTCAATAGAAGTATCTCTATCTCCAAAAACTCCTGCTTTTGACAATGCTATTAGCAAAATAACTAATCCTACTATTACTCCTAATATAATGTAAATTTTCTTTTTTGACATGGTGTTATTTATTTTCTATTATTTTTTTGATTGATAGGAATTATTTCTTGAGTGAAAACTTAATGCAATTAAAGCACATATAAATGGAATTGTAAAAGAATTTGAACCTTTAAAATACATTATAAATAGGCCAATTAAAAACCCAACTAATATTGCTTTTAAACTTTCAAAAAAAATCTTTTTATTCATTATTTCTTTTCTATTATTGGTATTCCGAAATAAAACTCTACTACTTTAACTTTAAAAATATAATCAAATTTTGTTCAAATATTACTCAAAACTTATTATTGTGATACTTGATTGAAATAATTGAAAAAATAATTTTCCATTTAGAGTTTACTAATTTTTCGAAATTTTTAGTTTTTAAAC
>JAIEMH010000291.1 GCA_019752245.1 Flavobacteriaceae bacterium | reverse complement strand
TGCAGTTATGTGGGAGAGTATGTCGCCGCCTTTCTTTTTAAAAACCTCTATCATTAAATTGATAGAGGTTTTTTGTTGTATAATGGATTTAAATAAACTCTATTATTTATCAAAATAGATTATTTCTACAATATCTGAATATTGTTGCCTTTTCACATTGAATTTTCTAATGTGTAAAGAATCACAGATGAATTCAAGATTAATTTCTGTAGTATTAAATTGTTCTTGAACTTTTTTCATTCTTTCATTATCTAACCCTCTAGCTATAGTCATGTGAGCATGAGTATTTTTAATACCAAAACCTATTGATTTATGCATATCAATAATAATATTGTTAAGATATAATTGCGATTTTTCATCTGGTGAAATAAAAAAGGTATGGTGACTAAAAGAATCTAAAGAATCAAATCTAACTTTTTGAGGAATAATAGTTTTACAAAAATCTTTTATTTGATTTATGTAAAGTTCGAAAGTCAATTCATTTTCTAGATTAATTATTGTGATGTGTGCATCAGAATTTGCACTACCAAACCAACCAATAGTTTCTTTTAAGGATTTCTTAAATGATTTTATTAAATTTCTTTGTTCTATAGTTGGAATAATAACTAAAGAATATAGTGGAATTGTTCTCAAGATTTAAATCATTAAATTGTTTTTAAAGAATATTGACAATTATTTTGAATAGGACATTCTGAACATTTAGGATTAGTCGGACGACAAGTTTCTCTTCCTAAAAATGAAATTCCCATTCCAATTTCCCCCCAAATTTCCTTTGGTAGTAATTGCATTAACTGTTTTTCAACTTTGTTACCATCTTTAGCTTCCTCACAAAGACCAATTCTTGGTGCAACTCTTATAACATGTAAATCTGCAATTATGCCTTCAGCTGTAACTTTCATTTCTCGCATTATAACATTTGCTGATTTTCTTCCAATTCCTTTTAAGGCAATTAAATCATTTAGATTGGTTGGAATATTTTTATCATTTTTTAATGTTTGAGCAATTTCTATTAGCCAACTTGATTTGGTGTTGAAGTTTCTAACTTTACTTACATAAGGAAATATATCTTCAATTGTTGCAGTTGATAATATTTCCAAATTTGGAAATTCTGAAAAAAAAGCAGGCGCAATTTTATTAATATTTGCATCAGAATCTTGTGCAGATAAAATAACGGCAACCATCAACTGATATAAATTTTCATAATTTAATGGATGCTTTTTACCTTTATATTTATCAATTAGCGGATGCAATTTCTCAGCCCAATCATTCGTGTTTTCAAATAATTCCATAATTATTCTTTTATAAATTCAACAATTCGTTTTATTACTTCTGTGTTTCCCAAAATTTTTCGATGACCTAAGTTTTTGGTAATCATCAAGTCTGAAATATTTAAATTTTCTTTAATATTATAAGCAGCTTTGATATTTACATCCACATCATTTTCATCATGAATTATTAAAACAGGAATTAAAACTTCTTTTGCTGCATTTGAAGCTGAATAATAATTCATTTCAACTCCATACTTTTTTTCAAAATGCTCTCTTAATTTGATGCCAATTTCAGGGTTTAATTTTAACTTCTTAATAAAATCATCAATTATGTCTTGAATAATATCTCCACTTCCAATAATAACTACTTTTCTTACCTTCAGTTTTTCTCTAATGGCATTTAAAATTGACATTCCTCCAAGTGAATGACCAATCGCAAATTCAAATGGTCCAAATTTTTTTTCCAATTCTAAAATAGAAGCAATGAATTCGGACATTATCGATGAATTTCCATTGGACTTTCCATGTGCTGGTGCATCAAAACTTATTGTCGAATACCCCAAATTCAATAACTCATCTGCAATCTTTACCAATTGTGTTCCTCTGCCAGACCAACCGTGAACTAATAAAATTTTCTTATCACTTTTTCCATAATGATAAACTATAATTTCTTTATTTATAGAAGGAACTAAAAACGTTTCTTGAACACTTGCTTTATCCATATTAAATTCTCGTTTTGGAATTTTATATTTTATAGGTCTTGTAAATAATTTAGCGGCAAATTTTGTTACCAACTTTGTTGAAATTACTTCTAATAATTTAGCTGTTATCAATATTAGCTTAGGAATTTTCAATGATTGGGCTTGTATCTCTTTATTTTTTAACATTTCAATAATTTTTATTGCAAGTTATTACTTATTATTATTTTTTGTAATTTACGACATCATAAAATTAGTTTAAAATGTTGAATCAAAAACGCGTAGTAATTGAAAATGTATTGCCTCAATTAGACAATGGGGCATTTTTTATAAAAAGAATTGTTGGACAAAAAGTAAATGTAACTGCTGATATAATTTCAGACGGACACGATGTTATGGAAGCGGTTGTGCAATATAAATATGAAAAAGATAAAAAATGGTCAGAAGTTAGAATGAATGCTTTGCCAAATGATGCTTTTGAAGCTACTTTTTCAGTTGAAAAACAAGGTTATTATACTTATTTTGTTGAAGCTTGGATTGATTATGCTCTGAATTGGCAATACGGAATAGGTAAGAAAATTAAAGATAACCAACATGTAAAATCAGAATTATTAGAAGGAATAGAGTACATAAAACCATTACTATTAAAAGTTTCAGCTTCGGATAAAAAATATTTAAATGAAGTTGTTGATTTATTCTCAAATGAAGTTAATTATGACAAAGCTATCATCGAAGCAGTTTCTGATAAATTAAAAATAATCTTCAAAGAAAATCCAACTAAATTTTTAGCAAATCAATCTCAAGAATTAAGAGTTTATGTCGATCGACAAAAGGCACTATTCAGTACTTGGTATGAATTTTTTCCACGTTCTGCTTCAAACGTAGAAGGTAAACACGGAACTTTTAAAGATTGTGAGCAGATTTTACCTAAAATTGCTAGAATGGGATTTGATACTTTGTATTTTCCACCAGTTCACCCAATTGGAGAAGTAAATCGTAAAGGAAAAAATAATGCAACTGACGCTCAACCAGGAGATGTTGGTTCGCCTTGGGGAATAGGTTCGCAATATGGCGGTCACAAAACAATTCATCCTGAATTAGGAACTATTGATGATTTCAAATCATTAGTCAAAAAAGCAAAATCATTAAATATTGAAATTGCAATGGACTTTGCGCTTCAAGCTGCTCCAGATCATCCTTATGTTAAAGAATTTCCGCAATGGTTTAAATGGCGTCCAGATGGAACTGTGCAATATGCCGAAAATCCACCAAAAAAATACCAAGATATTCTACCAATTTACTTTGAAAGTGACGACTGGAAAAACCTTTGGAAAGAACTTTTAGATTGTGCTTTATTTTGGGTTGAAGAATGTGGAATTAGAGTTTTCAGAGTTGATAATCCACACACAAAACCATTTTATTTTTGGGGTTGGCTTATTGCAGAAGTAAAGAAAAAATATCCAGATGTATTGTTTTTAGCAGAAGCTTTCACGCGTCCTAAAATTATGCACGAGTTAGCTAAACAAGGTTTCACACAATCATATTCTTATTATACTTGGCGAAATACCAAAGCTGAGTTGCAAGAGTATTTAACCGAACTTACTCAAACTAATCAAAAAGAATTCTTCCGTCCAAATTTTTGGCCAAATACACCAGATATCAACCCGTTTCCATTGCAAGGTGCGAATGAAAGTACACACTTACAAAAGTATTTTCTTGCAGCAACATTGAGTTCATCTGTTGGAATTTACGGACCGATATTTGAATATATGGTTTCAGATGCGATTCCAGGAAAAGAAGAATATATGGATAGTGAAAAATACCAAATTCGTCTTTGGGATTGGAATAAAGAAAATAAAGTCACGATGCTAATTTCTAAAATAAATCAAATTAGAAAAGAGCAAATATCATTGCAACAAACTAATAATATTGAATTCTGTGATACTGATAATGACCAAGTTATTGCCTATTACAAATTTGACGATAATAAAGAAAATGAAACATTAATGATTGCAAGTTTGGATGCCTATTATGCCAAACAAGCTTGGATAAAACTACCATTAAAATCATTAGGAATTCAAGAAGGTCAATCAATAACAGTTACCGATTTAATTACAGGAAATAGTTATAATTGGGATAAAGAATGGAATTTTGTTGAATTGCATCCTGTTTTACCGTTTCATTTATTTAAAATTCAGAAGTAATTATAAATAACAAATTTACTATCATGAAAAACGATAATCAAGATACTTTCGCGACATCATTCAAATTCAAAAATGAATGGAAAGATGCATTTAATGATGACGAATTTATTAAAATATTTTCGTCAGATATTCTTGAAAACTATATCATCAATAAACGCTGGTATGGTGGAAAAGCAAGTACACTAAAGTATATTGAAGTCGTAGATCATTTCAAAATTACGTCCAAGAAAAACACTTATTATGGTGTTTTGTTGGAAGTCAATTTCAAAGAAGCTTTTTATCAGCATTATTTTATGCCAGTTGCTTTCATGACTAATGATGAACTTGATACAAATACCATTATTGCACCAGCAAAATTCGGAAATATTGAAGGGTATTTAGTTGATGCTTTACATCAAGATGATTTTCGAAAGCTATTGTTTGAGAACATTGCGCAATCTACAGAAAGTAAATCTCAGAAATTAATATTTCATAAAGGATCATATTTAGTCGATAAGGAATACAAATCATCCAAATTTATGGGTGTTGAACAAAGTAATACCTCAATAATTTATAATGATGCATTTGTATTAAAAATATTCAGACGCATTTACGTCAGTACCA
>JAIEMH010000317.1 GCA_019752245.1 Flavobacteriaceae bacterium | reverse complement strand
CGTAGGTCGCTTTCTGCTCTTGGTGTATGCCAATCCGGTGAGGCAGTGTTCCATTTTACAATGTGTTCAGTCCCCGTCCAAAGTTTCCATACTTTTTCTATCGGCGCATTTACTATTGCTTCTACTGTAATTTTTGTTTTATTTCCCATCGTAGGCATCTTGTAGTTTTTGACAATCTATTTTTTTCATTTGCAACATGGCATTCATTACTCGGTCTGCTTTTTCGCGGTCTTTATCGTTTAACAAGGCTGTCAAAAGTTTTGGAACTACTTGCCATGAAACACCAAACTTGTCTTTTAACCAAGCACACTGGCTTTCTTTTCCACCATCTTGCGTTAGTTTGCTCCAATAGAAATCTACTTCTTTTTGGTCTTCGCAATTTATCACAAAAGAAAAAGCTTCATTGAAATGAAAATCATGATTGGCGTGACTTTCCATTGCCTTAAACGTTTGATGCTCTAGTTGGAATTCGGCATGTAAAATGTTGTCCTTAAATTCGGGAGATGTGTCACCATATCTTGACATGCTTATGATTTTTGAAGCGTCAAATAGAGAAGTATATAGGTTTATGGCAGCTTCGGCATTACCAAATTGCTCGTTTACAAAAAGCAGTGAAGGAGCAATCTCTTGCTCTTTATCTCCAAAAAACAATTGCCATGACAATCCGTATTTATCAGTTGTCCAACCGTAATTTTCATTCCAAGGATAGGAGCCAAGATCCATTAAAACAGTGCCGTCATCGGAGAGGTTTTTCCATAAATAATCTATTTCCTCTTTACTGTTGCAGGTTACAAACAAAGAGATAGCATTACTGAATTTATACATTGGTCCGCCATTTAAAGCTGAAAAATGCAATCCGTTCAACTGAAAAGTAGTTACCATAGGATTGACACCATTTATAGAGGAATTCTTAAAAATAGCAGTGTAAAATTCAGCAGCTTCTTGAGCTTTTCCATCAAACCACAGGAAAGGAGTTATTTTTTGCATTGCAATAAGTTTTATTATTTGGTTGGGTATTCAAACTAATTTGCGTTTAAAAATTAACATTTGTTTGAACAAATTTACTAAATAAATCTAAAAATAGTACTTAAAATGCAAGTCAGTAAAAAATAGTTTTTTGTTTTTAACATTTACCTTACATTTGTGAAAACAAAATAATTTTATTTGTGATTGCTACCAATAAACTCAAGATATTCAACGATCCCATATATGGCTTTATAACCATTCCTAATTCTTTAATTTACGATTTAATTCAGCATCCCTATTTTCAGCGTTTGCGACGTATTTCTCAAATGGGAATGTCTTATTTGGTTTATCCTGGCGCACATCATACTCGTTTTCATCATGCTTTGGGTTGTATGCACATTATGCAAAAAGCAGTTCAAACGCTTAGATTTAAAGGCGTAGCATTATCTGATAACGAAGAAGTAGCGCTTTATATTGCCATTTTACTGCATGATATAGGTCATGGTCCGTTTTCGCACGCTATGGAGCATAGTATTGTAGAAGACGTACACCACGAAGAAATCTCCTTGTTTTTTATGAATGCCTTGAATGAGGAATTTGATGGGCAATTGAGTTTGGCAATTCAAATTTTTAGAGGCGAATACCATAGAAAATTCATGTTGCAATTAATTTCTAGCCAGTTGGATATGGATCGAATGGATTATTTGAAACGCGACAGTTTTTATAGTGGCGTTGCTGAAGGAAATATCAATAGTGATCGTTTGATACAGATGATGAACGTTCAAGATGATGTTTTGGTAATTGAAGAAAAAGGTATTTACTCGGTAGAAAAGTTTTTGGTAGCTCGTAGACTAATGTACTGGCAAGCCTATTTGCATAAGACATCCGTAGTAGCCGAACTTATTTTGACCAAAATATTAAAACGCGCTAAAGAATTAAGCCATAGAGGAATACAGTTGCCTTGTAGTGCGCCTTTGTCTTTTTTCTTAAACAATAAAATCACTGTGGAAGATTTTGACGATTCGGTGTTAAAAACATTTGCCTTATTAGACGATTATGATGTTATGGGTGCTATAAAATCTTGGCAATTTAATGATGATTTTGTGTTGAGTTCCTTAAGCAAAATGATAATCAACAGAGATTTATTGAAAATTGTAATGCTTGATGAAAAACCAGAACTAGAAAAAATAAGCAATTTAAAAATAAAATTGGCAAAATTGTATAACATTTCAGAGAAAGATGCGACTTATTTTGTTTTCAAAGGAAAATTAAAGAATCAGGCTTATAACAAAGAAAGTGAACCAATTAGCATTCTAAAAAAGGACAGAACAATAGAGAGTTTGGTTGATTCTTCCGATCAGTTGCAAGTAAGAGCTCTTTCTAAAGCCGTAATAAAATATTTTATGTGTTTTCCAAAAGTGTTATTAGATTCATAGCTTTTCAATTAAATTTTATATTTTTGTAGGGATGAAATTCACAGCAGAACAAATTGCAGGTATACTAGAAGGCGAAGTAATAGGTAATCCTAATGCTGAAGTCTATAAATTAGCGAAGATAGAAGAAGGAACAGCAGGTTCGCTTACTTTTTTAGCCAATCCAAAGTATCAAAATTATATCTATAGCACGCAAGCGACTATAACAATTGTTAATACTACTTTTGAAGCAGAGCAAGCTGTAACTACAACTTTAATTAAAGTTGAGGATGCTTACAAGTCTTTTTCAAAACTTCTAGAATATTACAATCAGGTAAAATTAATGAAATCGGGAATAGAACAACCCTCAGTATTGTCTGAGAATGTTGTCTATGGTTCTGATTTGTACTTGGGAAGTTTTTGTTATGTAGGTAAAAATGTAACTATTGGAAATAATGTAAAAATATATCCAAACACTTTTATTGGAGATAATGTAATTATTGGTGATAATTGTGTGTTATTTGCAGGTGTTAGAATTTATTCAGAAACAGAAATAGGAGCAAATTGTGTAGTTCATTCGGGTTCTATTATTGGATCTGATGGATTTGGCTTTGCGCCATTAGAAGATGGAACGTACAGTAAAATTCCGCAAATTGGAAATGTTATATTAGAAGATAATGTAGAAATAGGTGCATGTACCACCATTGATAGAGCAACACTAGGTTCAACAATTATTAGAAAAGGAGTAAAGCTTGACAATCAAATTCAAATTGCTCATAATGTTGAAATAGGAGAAAATACAGTCATTGCTTCACAAACCGGAATTGCAGGTTCTACTAAAATTGGTAAAAATTGCATGATTGGAGGTCAAGTTGGTATTGTAGGACACATTACAATTGGTAATGGCGTTCGCATTCAGGCGCAATCTGGCATTGGAAAAAGCATTGCCGATGGCGAAACCGTTCAAGGAACACCGGCTTTTAACTATGGAGATTTTACAAAATCGTATGTACATTTTAGAAATTTACCTAAAATAGTTGCCGATTTGGATGATTTAAAGAAGAAAATAGAATAGAAAACATATTAATAGATTAATTATTATGGTTAAGCAGAAAACCATCAAAAGTGAAATATCACTAACAGGAGTAGGCCTTCATACCGGTAAAGAAGTTAAAATGACTTTCAAACCAGCACCAATTAATAATGGATATACCTTTGTTAGAATAGATCTAGAAGGAAGTCCTATTATTGAAGCGGATGCCAATTATGTAGTAAATACACAACGTGGTACTAATTTAGAAAAGTTAGGCGTTAAAATTCAAACTTCAGAACACGTTTTGGCAGCATTTGTCGGACTTGATGTTGATAATGTCATCATTGAATTAAACGAATCTGAACCGCCAATTATGGATGGTTCGTCTAAGTTTTTTGTAGAAGCAATTGAAAAAGTTGGTGTTGAAGAGCAAGATGCTGAAAGAAATTATTATGTAGTAAAAGAAGTTATCTCTTTTGTAGATGAGTCTACAGGAAGCGAAATAATAGTAATGCCAGCTGATGATTATCAAGTAACAGCAATGGTTGATTTTGGTACCAAAGTATTGGGTACTCAAAATGCTACATTAAAGAATATCAACGATTTTAAAACTGAAATTGCCGATGCAAGAACGTTTAGTTTTCTTCATGAATTAGAAAATTTATTAGACAATGGTTTAATAAAAGGTGGCGATTTAAATAACGCAATTGTTTATGTTGATAAGGAAATTTCTCCATCAACTATGGAAAACCTTAAAAAAGCCTTTGGAAAAGACCAAATATCGGTTAAAGAAAATGGTATTTTAGACAATCTTACCTTGCATTATCCAAATGAAGCTGCGCGTCACAAATTACTAGATGTAATTGGTGATTTAGCACTTATAGGAGTTAGATTAAAAGGTAAAGTAATTGCCAATAAACCAGGACATTATGTAAACACACAGTTTGCTAAGAAAATGTCTAAAATGATAAAGATTGAGCAAAAAAATCAAGTTCCAGTTTATAATTTAAATTTAGAACCCTTGATGGATATTCATAAAATTATGAGTATTTTGCCTCACCGACCACCATTTTTATTAATTGACAGGATTATAGAGATGAGTGATAAACACGTAGTTGGTTTGAAAAATGTAACCATGAACGAAAATTTCTTTGTGGGTCATTTTCCAGATGCACCAGTAATGCCAGGAGTTTTAATAGTAGAAGCTATGGCGCAATCTGGTGGAATATTAGTGTTGAGCACGGTTCCAGATCCAGAAAATTACTTAACTTATTTTATGAAAATTGATAACGTTAAGTTTAAACATAAAGTATAGCCTTGTGATACTTTATTATTTAAGTGTGATTTAATTTCGCCTATTCGTAGAGGAATTTGTCATATGCA
>JAIEMH010000194.1 GCA_019752245.1 Flavobacteriaceae bacterium | reverse complement strand
AACTGACTTTCTACTTGTGTTAAATCGAAAGCTTTCCTGAAAACTGGTATTAAAATATCATTACTTGCAGCCACAAATCCCCAAAAGAAGAATACTGTTGCAAGCGGAATAAATTGCGCCCAATTGGTTTTAATTTGTTCTGAACTCATAGTTTTTAGTTTGGTTTAAGGTTAATTTTAAAAAAGAAATTTTATAAACTTGTCATTATTTAGCATTTAGATTTACTATAATGATAAAATAAAGCGAAATTTTTGATAAATATACATTTATATCAATTCGTTGTAGTGTGATGTAGGATTTAGTTATTAACGAAAACGTTTTCTAAAGGTGATTTTTATAAAATATTAAAAAAAATACAACGTTTGCGCTAGATAAATTAGTCTACTTTTATTACATCGGTAGTTTTGCTAATTCCATTGTTATTGAAAGCTTCTATTTGAAAATAATAAGTATCCGTTCTGTCCATTCCAGTAAAGAAATAATCGTTTTTACCATACACCGTAATGCTTCCGTACAATTTATCTGGCGCTCTACCGAAATAAATTACATAACCATCGGTACGAGAACATAAAAAATGTGAAAAGCTTGCAATGAATACTAGGAAAAAGCTTCAAAAAAATGGCTTTAACCTGAAATGTATATTTAATTTTAAACACATAGAAACATTGAATTAATTAACTAAAAAGAATACAATAGAAACTTGTTATTCGCATAGTCTAATCTATACAGAGCATAGCTCTTTTTGTAATTCTATTTTCTATGTGTTTGCTATATTTATTAGAGTAAAGCCAAAAAAATTAATTTATAGGTTGAAAACTAATTGCTGTTCCGCCACCTTTTGCCAAATTGAGTTGGATGAAATCTTTATAAGTAACTATTTGGGTTTTTATTTCGTAGCTAATTGGATTTGTTTTCCAATCGGCAGTTTTGCTATCTTGATAAATAGTGGCTTTGTATTTTTTTCCAGGAGATAAGAAATCAAGACTCACTTTGGATTTTCGTGCGTTTTCGTCTGTAATGGCACCAAGAAACCAATTCTCTGATTTTTTATCTTTTCTAGCAATTGTCAGGTAATCGCCTGGTTCTGCTTCAAGATATTTAGAGTCTTGCCAATCGACAGCGACGTCTTTAATAAATTGAAAAGCATCTGAGTATTTCTCGTAATTTTCAGGTAAATCAGCTGCCATTTGTAGTGGCGAATACATGGTGATGTAAAGAGCCAATTGCTTTGCTAATGTTGTATGAACTTGCTCGGTTTTACTTTTGTCGTAGTAACTCATTTTGATTTCGAAAATTCCTGGTGTGTAATCCATTGGTCCGCCAAGTAAACGAGTAAAAGGCAAAATAGTCTCGTGCATTGGTGGATTTCCAGTGCTCCAAGCGTTGAATTCGTTACCACGTGCGGCTTCGGCAGCAATATAATTTGGATAAGTTCTTCCGTAACCTGTTGGACGCGAACTTTCGTGCGAGTTGATCATCATTTTGTAGTCGGCAAAACGTCTGGCGACGAAGTTGAAGTGGTTGACCATTGTTTGTCCGTCGTGAAATTCTCCACGAGGAATGATTCTACCCACATAACCAGATTTTGCAGCTGGATAACCATATTCTTTCATAAGGTTTAAAGCTCTATCCAAATGTCTTTCGTAATTAGCAACCGAACCCGAAGTTTCATGGTGCATGATCATTTTTACACCTTTGGATTTGGCATAATCGTTAACTTCTTTTAAGTTGTAATCTGGATAAGGCGTTGTAAAATCGAATACATTTTCTTTCCAATTTCCAAACCAGTCTTCCCAACCTACGTTCCAACCTTCTACAAGAACGCCATCAAAACCGTTCTTTGCAGCAAAATCGATGTATCTTTTGGTGTTTGCAGTAGTTGCACCGTGTTTTCCTGAAGGTTTTAAACTTCCGTCGGCCGCATTTTGTGCATTTTGAGATCCTGCAAAATCCCAAGTTGATTTACCAACGTGCATTTCCCACCAAACTCCAACATATTTCATTGGTTTTATCCAAGAAGTATCGTCTATTTTTGAAGGTTCGTTCAAGTTTAAAATCATTTTAGAACTTACAATATCTCGAGCATCATCGCTAACCATGATAGTTCTCCAAGGCGAAACACAAGGTGTTTGAAGATAGGCTTTATCACCAATAGCATTAGGAACTAAGCGAGCCGATAATTTGTACTCATTAGGAACTACATTTAAATGCATTACTGGATAATTAACAACAGCTGCTTCGAAGATGTTTAGGTAAATTCCACTGTCTGATTTCATCATTAATGGCGATTGAATTATGTATCTTCCTGCAATTGACTTTAGTGCGATTGCATTGTTTAAATCTAGTTTATCGTTATCGACTTCAGACAATTTCGTTTCGTTGTAAGCATATTCTTGACTATCAAAATCTCCTGGAATCCAAAATGTTTTGTGGTTTCCTGTTAAATTAAACTGCGTTACTTCGTCAGAAATGATGAAATAATTAAGGTCTTTTTGACGTGGAAAATCATATCTAAAAGCTACACCTTCATTAAAAACACGGAAAATAATATTTAATTTTCTTCCTGTTTTATCTTGAACTAAGGCAACAGTCATTTCATTGTAGTGATTGACAATAGACGCCTGTTCTCCTAGAACGGGTTTCCATGATTCGTTAAAAGTGGCATTTGCAGTACTTTCAACTTTGAAATTGGTGGCTAAATCGGTAGTTTCTTTTAGTTTTAATCCAAGTAAACTCTCCAAAACTATAGGCTTGGTTTTATAAGTTACAGAATAACTAGGTAATCCAGAGGAAGTTAATTTAAAATCGAGTGTGATCTCTTTGGATGGTGATTGCAAACTTTGGGCGTTTACAAATGAAACCACAGAAAGTAAGAATAGCATTGTGTATTTCTTCATAATTTATTTTTTTTTGCTAAAGATAAGCATCTAAATCTGTTTTTGAAAAAACCCTTTAGCAATTAACTAAAGGGTTTCCCTCGAAGTGCATAAAAAAATTATTTAACTAACTCAAATGCTTCTTTATTTTTTGTGTCGGAATTGGCTCCAACAAATACTTCAAATGTTCCTGGTTCTGCTACGAAATCTAAGTTTTGATTGTAAAATTTCAAATCTTCAACAGATAATGTGAATGAAACTGTTTTGGTTTCACCTTTTTTAATTTCAACTTTTTGAAAACCTTTTAATTCTTTAACTGGTCGCGTAACTGAGCCAACTAAATCTCTCGTATACAATTGAACAATTTCTTTTCCGTCGTAATTCCCTGAGTTTTTAACATCCACAGAAACAGTGATTTTATCACTTTTTGACATTTTTTTAGAAGAAATTTTCACGTTAGCATAATCGAATTTTGTATAGCTTAATCCATATCCGAAAGGATATAAAGGTTCGTTTCTTTCGTCTAAATAATTAGAGCGAAATTTCTCGAATTTTCCTTCTTCGTTAGCCAAAGGTCTTCCTGTATTTTTATGACTGTAATAAATTGGAATTTGTCCAACGCTTCTTGGCCAAGTTGCCGTTAATTTACCTGATGGAACTACATCTCCAAAAAGCACATCTGAAATTGCTAAGCCAGCTTCGCTACCCGGAAACCAAACATTCAAAATTGCTGGAACCGAAGCATTTTCATCAACTAAAACCAATGGTCTTCCTGTAAATAATACCAAAACTACAGGTTTACCTGTTTTTAATAATTCGTTTAGCAAACGTTTTTGAACTTTAGGTAATTCTAAACTTGTACGGCTGCTGCATTCGCCACTCATCTCTGCTCCTTCTCCAAGAACAGCAACTAAAACATCAGATTTTTTAGCTACTTCAAGTGCTTCTGCAATAAGTTCATCATCTGATCTGTTATCTCTTACGTAAGAATTTTGATTGTGTGGATTAATGTTGATTTTTTCTTCTGCTGGAGTTGCTAAAAAGTTGCATCCTCTTGCTGAAAGAATGTTTACCTCTTTTCCAACCGTACTTTTCAAGCCTTCAATTACAGTAACTGATTTGTCAAAGTTAGCTGCTACACTCCATGTTCCTGGCATATTGGCTTTATTGTCAAACAAAGGTCCAAACAAGGCAACTGTTCCCGATTTTTTAAGAGGTAAAAGTTGCTTGTCATTTTTTAATAAAACCATAGATTCTGAAGCAACTTTTCTTGAGAAAGCACGGTTTTCTGCTGTGAAAATTTCAGTTTTTGCTCTGTTACTATCACAATTTTTATATGGATTTTCAAATAAACCCAAATCATATTTTGCTTCAAGCATTCTGTAAACCGCTTGATCGATGTCTTTTATGGTTACTTTACCTTCGTCCAATGATTTTTTAAGAGTTGTACGTAATCCTTCACCAACCATATCCATATCGACACCAGCTTTTAAGGCTAAAGCGGAAACTGTTTGTAAATCACCCATTCCGTGATCAATCATTTCTGGAATTCCAGTATAATCAGTAACAACAAAACCATTAAAACCCCATTGCTTACGAAGTAAATCGGTTAACAACCATCTATTTCCAGTTGCTGGTATTCCGTCAATTTCGTTAAACGAAGCCATTACCGAACCAACTCCAGCATCAACAGCAGCTTTGTATGGAGGAAGATATTCGTTATACATTTTGATCTTACTCATATCAACTGTATTATAATCTCTACCTGCCTCTGATGCGCCGTAAAGTGCAAAATGTTTTACACAAGCCATCATTGATGTTGTATTTTTTAGATTTGAGTTTTCGAGAGAGAGAGAGAAATAACTGAAAAATTGTAATATTTTTGTTAATGTTATTTTATAAATTAACGAATGATGCAAAAATAAT
>JAIEMH010000141.1 GCA_019752245.1 Flavobacteriaceae bacterium | reverse complement strand
AGGAAAAATAATATTCTTCAACCGACCAATGAATCCCGAATTTATAGAAACTTTTCACGCCTACGGAAGTTGTGTAGATCAGCGTTCGTCTGGTGCAAGAGAAGCAGGAAAATTGGGTGCAGCAGGAGTAATAGTGCGCTCTATGAATCTAAGAATGGACGATTTACCTCACACCGGAATGACCAACTATGGTGATACGCCTAAAGAAAGTAGAATTCCAGCAGCAGCAATTTCTACAAACGGTGCTGATGCTTTGAGTAAATTACTGAAAGAAAATACAAATTATAAATTCTATTTTAAACAGTCGTGTCAGGCATTTGATGATGTGTTATCGTACAATGTTGTTGGAGAAATTACAGGAACAGAACATCCAGAAAGGATTATGGTTGTTGGCGGTCACCTTGATTCTTGGGATTTGGGTGACGGTTCGCAAGATGATGGTTCAGGATGTGTGCAAAGTATGGCGGTTTTAGAATTGTTTAGAAAACTGAATTATAAGCCTAAAAATACCATAAGAGTAGTTCTTTTTATGAACGAAGAAAACGGAGTAAAAGGAGGCAATAAATATGGAGAAGCTGCGACTAAAAACAATGAGAATCACATTTTTGCTTTAGAAAGTGATTCAGGTGGATTTTCACCAAGAGGTTTTTCAATAGAATCGGACGATAAAAATTATGATAAAATTGCAAGTTGGAAAAATTTATTCGAACCGTATTTAATCCACATATTCGACAAAGGACATTCAGGAACCGATATCGGACCAATTAAATCAGATAAAATAGTAAAAGTAGGCTTGCAACCCGATTCACAACGTTACTTTGATTATCATCATGCTGCCAACGATAATTTTGAATCAGTAAACAAACGTGAGTTAGATCTTGGTGCTGCTACAATGGCATCATTAATGTATTTGATTGATAAAAATGGTATTGATTAGATTAATGGATGCTTTTGGTAACTAAAAATATATTATAAAAAAAACAGCTCAAAGCGCAGAAGCTTTATCACTAATTATGACTGTTTGTAGTTGTAACCCAAAGAAAATTGAAAATGTAACGGTAGAAGATACTCTTAAAACAGTAGTTCAAAAGGAGCATGATACTATTACTAAAATTGCTCCAAAAGACGTTAGCAAAACAGTAATTGGAACGGTTTTACAAATCAATAATGGCAAAGATGCTTATAACGCTAAAGTCGAAACTAACGAAAAGGAACTTTACTTTGTAACTATAAGTCATTCTAATCTTAATAAGCATGAACAGTATAAAACGTTTAAGGTAGGAGAGTCAATAAATATAACTGGTAATTTTTGGAAAATGGAAGACAAAAACCAGATTACTGTTAGGGTAATAAATTAAATTTAGTATTTCACTTTAAAGCAAAAAAAAGAGACTGAATTTCAGTCTCTTTTTTTGGTTTGGTTATTATTTAATTTCTCTGTTAATGTAAACCCATCCAGTTTTTGATTCTACATTATTTCTTTCAATAACATAATAATAAGTTCCATCAGGTAATTCATTTCCATTATCAGATAATCCACCCCATTCGTTTACATAATTTACTTTTGAGTAAACTTTGGTTCCGTATCTGTTATAAATACTCAATTGCTTAACATTAAGTCCAGTCAAATCAAACGTATCATTCCAACCATCATTATTTGGAGAAATTCCTCTTGGAATAGAACAAGTAACATCGTTAGCATTGAATGTTTCATTATCTGAACATGTTCCCGTAGGACCATTTTGAATGGTAACAATACAAGTATAAACTCCAGGAGTATTTGTTGGAACTTGTAAAGTAGCATTAATAGCACCAGATATTGGTGAACCTGCAGAATTTAGCCATTGGTAATTTGCATTACTTGCGTTATAGCTTCCACCTACTGGAACAGCTTCAAGAACATAAACTGGACCTTGACAACCTCCAGTAATTGTAAATACAGGAGAAGGTGTAATGTTGATAATTAGTGTTTCTTGATCACTGCATGTTGTTGAAGGAGTTTGTGCAAATACATACAAAGTTGTATTGGTAGATATAACTGTTCCAGCATTAACTAGTGAACCAGTACCATTTTGACCAGTATAGTAATTGCCAACAGTTAAAGTTGGTAAAGTATAACTTCCACAAGCATTAACAGCGCTTAACGGAAGAACATTTGGAGTAGCATTGATTGTAATGTTCATTGTTGTTCCAATAGCACATTGTCCAGCATTTGGTGTAAATGTGTATAAAACAGTTCCTGAAGTTGCCGTGTTAATTGTTGTTGGGTTCCAAGTACCAGTAAAACCATTTGTTGATGTAAGCGGTAAAGTTGGAGCATTAGCACCTTGACAAATTGGATTAATTTGAGCAAAAGTTGCTTGAACTTGAGCATTGATAGTAACTGTTAGTGTAGTATTGACTGCACATTGCGCACTATTTGGTGTAAAGGTATAAGTAAATGTACCAGCTACGGTTGAATCAATCGTCGATGGACTCCATGTACCTACAATACTATTGTTTGACGTTGTTGGTAATACAGGAGCAGTTGTATTTTGACAAACATTTGGTATTGCAGTAAAAGTCGGTACAATTGACGGTGCATCAACGACAACTGTTAGCGAACCATTTATTGCACATTGACCAGCATTTGGTGTAAATGTAAAAGTGTAAGTTCCTGGAACTGTTGTGTTAATTGTTGTTGGACTCCAAGTACCAGTTATAGCATTTGTAGAAGTACTTGGAAGTGCAGGAGCAGCCATATCTTTACAAATATTTGGTATTGCGGTGAATGTTGGTAAAATAGATGGAGCATCAATCGTTACACTTATGCTTCCAGAAGAAGCACATTGGCCTGCACTAGGTGTAAATGTAAAGTTAAATGTTCCAGCCGTAGTGGTATCAATTGTTAATGGGTTCCATGTCCCTATAACTCCTTCAATTGAAGTTGTTGGAAGAGCTGGCGCTGTTAAACCTTGACAAATATTTGCAATAGGATTAAACGTTGGCGTTTGCGGCGTTGTGATAAGTACATTTATTGAAATGCTAGTAGCACATTCTGTTGCAGCAGGTGTAAAAGTATAAGTTGTTGTTCCTAATGTTGTTGTGTCAATAGTTGACGGCAGCCAAGTACCAGTTACACCTTCTAATGATGCTAATGGAAGAATTGGTGCTGTAGTATTTTGACAAATACTCAAAATAGGATTAAACGTAGGAGTAACAGGAGTTGTAATTGTTACCGTAAAACTTTTTTCACTTGTACAATTAGGTATTGTACCTGACGCTCCATACACATATAGTGTTTGATTTGTAGAAATTATATCACCAGCGCTTAACATTGTTCCAGTTGCATTTGTGCCTGTGTAATAATTTCCAACAGGTAATGTTGGTAACGTATAATTTCCACAAGAAACAACGTTTGCAGGTTGAGCAATAACTGGTGTTGCAATGATTGTAACTGTTGTTGTAGTTGTAAAAGCAGAACAGCCACCATTAGCAGCAATAGCATAAGTAACAGTATAAACATTAGGGATACTAGCACTAGGAACTATATTTCCAGTGTTTGGATTAATTGATAAACCAGCAGGTGAAGCTGAATAAGTACCACCAGTTGTACCACCTTGTGTAATTGTTTGCAATGAGTTTACATTATTACAATAAGCTGGATTTTGATATGCAATGGTAGCATTTGCCGGAGCTGTAATTATAATTGTTCTAGTTGTAGTTATAAATGGTATAGTATTACATGTACCACCTATCGTAGTAGCTGTAGAACTTGTTACAATGTACGCACCCGGAGTACTAGCTGATAAATCTACTGTTCCAGTTACTGAATCAATTACCAATCCTGGAGTAGAAGTATAAGTTCCTGCAGATGCTCCAGGTGAAAGCACTGGAGTTGGATCAACACCATCTTGGCAATAAGTTGTTAGAGGATAATTGAATGTATTAATAGGAAAACAAGCAGTAGTTCCTCCACCATTATTAGTTTGTGTAAATGTTACTGATCCAGCTTGATTAGAGTAGTTAGTAATCATGATTACATATACTTCGCAAAGTTGCGCATTAGGAATACACATAATTTCTGTTGGTTCAGCAGAATAACTACAAGCGTGAATTGGTCCTGGACATCCACTCGCTGGAGTAGGAGCAGGAATTATTCCAGGTAACGGGTTTTGTGGAACACCACTACAAGCAGAAGATAAATCTGTAAATGGACCCCATGCAACATAATCTACGTCTCTTGGAACACCATTGTTATCAATTTGTGATATTAAATATGTTAATGGACCAGCCTGATTTACTTGTAAAAAGAAAAATGCAGGATTAGGAGATGTAGATAAACATCCAATTTGGCCTAAACTTGGAACGTTTGTTGAGTTTGCATAAGTGACAGTTTGACCTGTACAAAAAGCTGGTGCTTCTGTACAAGGAAGTGTTCCAATACAAAGGCTGAATGTAGCGAATTGTGGTGTAGCGGATGTAGAATATATTCTAATGTAATAAGTGACGCCAGCTGTTAGACCTGCACCAGAGTTACAAGCAACTTGAGTTAAAGAACCACAATTTGTTCCTTGAAAAATTGCATAGTTTAATGCTGTGTTAGCAGGAGTAACATTGTTAAACGATATAATATGGGTAGCAGCTGTTGCTGTAAATGTATACCAAACATCATCATTTGCAACTCCAGGAGGACAATTTACATTTGGTAAAGATTGTGTTGCACCAACTAATGTACCAGGTGTTGTTTGTACACAATTTAAATTTTGATTTACAATTGCAAATGTTGCATTCGAACATTCATCATTAACTGGTAAAGTTCCAAAAGTAG
>JAIEMH010000266.1 GCA_019752245.1 Flavobacteriaceae bacterium | reverse complement strand
AATGGTTGGCGAAGTAATGCTTCAAGTTTTAGCAGAAAGAAATTTTCCTGTAACCGAGTTAATTCCTGTGGCTTCTGAGAAATCTGTTGGTAAAGAAATCGAATTTAAAGGAAAAACTTATAAAGTTGTTGGTTTACAAACTGCCGTAGAAATGCGTCCAGATATTGCTTTGTTTTCTGCTGGTGGAGAAACTTCTTTAGAATGGGCTCCAAAATTTGCCGAAGCAGGAACAACAGTAATCGATAATTCATCGGCTTGGAGAATGGATCCAACTAAAAAGTTAATTGTTCCAGAAATCAATGCATCTGAATTGACGAAGGATGATAAAATTATAGCAAATCCAAACTGTTCAACTATTCAAATGGTTTTGGTTTTAAATCCGTTACATAAAAAATATAAAATCAAACGCGTTATCGTTTCCACTTATCAATCAATTACTGGAACTGGTGTAAAAGCCGTTCAGCAATTAGAAAATGAATATGTTGGAACACAAGGCGAAATGGCATATAAATATCAAATTCACCGAAATGCAATTCCACAATGCGATAGTTTTGAAGAAAACGGATACACCAAAGAGGAAATGAAATTAGTTCGCGAAACTCAAAAAATTATGGGTGATAGAACCATTGCTGTAACGGCAACTGCGGTTCGTGTGCCAATTGTTGGAGGTCATAGTGAAGCAGTAAATGTTGAATTTGCAAATGATTTTAACGTAAGTGAAATTAGAGAAATGCTGCACCATACTGATGGAGTAGTAGTTCAAGACAATAATGATACTTATACGTATCCAATGCCATTGTACGCGCAAGGAAAAGATGAAGTTTTTGTAGGTAGAATTCGTAGAGACGAAAGTCAACCAAATTCACTAAATATGTGGATTGTTGCTGATAATTTAAGAAAAGGTGCAGCTACAAATACTATTCAAATTGCTGAATATTTAGTGGCCAATAAATTGGTTTAATTATTCAATTTTATATAAAACCATTTGAGTTTGCAAATCTTAAAGTTTGTTAATTCAAATGGTTTTTCATTTCTGGTTGGTTACATTTGCATTGATGAAAAAAAAGAATCTAATACTGAGTTTTTTATTTGGGTTGACAGTTTTGCTAGCAATTGTGCTGCAATCTGTGCATTCATTTAACCACTTAGAAAAAGAACTTACTACTAAACAGTGTCATCATAAATACGCTAAAAACAAGACTGAATTCTCACATGCACACCACAATTTAGACCATTGTTTTGTTTGTGAATTTACTTTTAGCACTTCCATAAAATCTGATTTTTTTACTTTTACTTTCAAGAAAGTTGAAATTCCGGTTTCCTATTCTTATTTCTATTCTAAAGAAATTACCCAATCGTTTCGAGGCAGTCTTTTTGCACTTCGAGCACCACCAGTTATTGCTTAATTCTTTATTTTAAAATTAAACAATAATCAAATTGTTTCTTAATGAACCTTAATTTTTTTAATGGTTTGTTATAGAAATAGTCTAAATCTTTCTCAAATGAAATCATTTTTAATTGCCCTATTCCTAGGGTTTTCAATATTTTCCAACGCGCAAAGCAAAGTTGTTGGAACAATTTCTGACAAACAAAACAAGTCTATTTCGGGTGTGAACATAAGTATTCCTGAGCTCCATAAAGAAGCGATTTCCGATGAGAATGGAAAGTACGTTTTTAATAATTTACCTTCAGGAAATTTCAAAATAACATTTTCCTTTATTGGATTTGAATCACAGACTAAGACTTTTTCTTCCAATCAAAAAGAGATAAAAATCGATGTTGTTTTAGAAGAAACTGTCCATCAAATGGATGAAGTTATTATTTCTACAGCATTCAATAAAGTGCAATCGCAAAACGTAATGAAAGTTGAACATCAATCGATGAAATCTCTGCAACAAAAAGGAACGTCAACTTTAATTGAAGGTTTAGCAACCATTCCAGGAGTTTCGCAAGTTTCTACAGGAACTTCCATCGGTAAACCAGTAATTCGTGGATTAAGTGGTAATCGAGTGCTGGTTTATTCGCAAGGAGTTCGATTGGAAAACCAACAATTTGGAGAAGAACACGGATTAGGATTGAACGATGCCGGAATTGAAAGCGTTGAGGTTATAAAAGGTCCAGCATCATTGCTTTATGGTTCCGATGCTATTGGTGGTGTGTTGTATTTTAATCCTGAAAAATTTGCTGCACCAAATACTATTCATGGAAATTTTAGTCAAAAATTATTTTCTAATACCAACGGAAGTAATTCATCTATTGGAGTAAAGGCTTCTTCCGAAAATTTAAAATTTTTAGCTCGTGGAAGTTATAATACTCATGCCGATTACAAAATTCCAGACGGAAATCGAGTGACGAATACACGTTATAATGAAACCGATTTTAAAACCGCTATAGGATATTCTAATTCTAAATTTACTTCTACATTACGTTATAATTTCAACAAATTAGATTTGGGAATTCCTGAAAATGGTATCGCTGAACAAACTTCTACAAAGAAAACAACCTTTCCAAAACAAGCAGTTTTCGCCAATATCTTGAGTTTGAACAACACTATTTTCTTTAAAAATTCTAAGCTTGATGCCGATTTAGGTTATATTTCAAACGATAGAAGTGAATTTGAGGATAGTGATGTTGCCAACTTGCACATGAAATTAAAAACGTACAATTACAACGTAAAATATTATTTGCCGAAATTCGGAAAATTTGAATCGATAATTGGAACGCAAGGAATGCATCAAACCAATGTAAATTCGGGTGAAGAATATTTAATTCCTGATGCAACAACCAACGATTTTGGAGTTTTTGGTACAATAAATTATGAATGGAATAAAAATGTACTTCAAGCTGGAGTTCGATTTGATAATAGAAATGTAACTTCAATTGAACACGGAATTCTTGGTGACGAAGGCTATTTTCAACCCATTGATAAGAAGTTCCAAAGTTTTAATTCGTCGTTGGGATTCAAAACCAATTTAAAAGAAAACATCATTTTCAGACTAAATTTGGCTTCTGGATTTAGAGCGCCAAATTTGGCAGAATTAACTTCTAATGGAGTTCACGAAGGAAGTAATCGTTATGAAATTGGGAATTCAAATTTAAAAAACGAACAAAATTTTCAGACCGATTTGAATTTAGAATACAGAAATCCTCATTTTGAAATTTTTGTAAACGGATTTTACAATCACATCAATAACTACATATTTATAGCGCCAAATGGTGTTATAACGAATGGATTTGATACTTATGATTATACGCAAGCCAATGCCAATTTATATGGAGGTGAAGCTGGAATACATTTTCATCCACATCCTTTAGATTGGTTGCATATTACTAGTAGCTTTGAAAGTGTAACAGGTAAAAAGCAAAACGGAGATAATTTACCACTAATTCCAGCCAATAAATGGAATAATGCTTTGAAAACGGAATTCAAATCGACTAAATTTATTAAAGATGGTTTTGCTGTTTTGAATATTGAATATACTTTAGATCAAAACAATCCAAATCAATTTGAAACAAAATCAAATGATTATACTTTGGTGAATTTAGGTTTTGGCGGAAAAATAACTTTTGGAAAAATAGCTTTTGATATGAACTTGAATGCTAATAATTTATTTGACAAAACCTATATTTCGCATCTTTCAAGATTAAAAACAGACGGAATTCCCAATATTGGAAGAAATATCGTTTTAGGAATTAATTTCAATATATAAAATTTTAAAACCTGACAGATTCTAATAATTTGTCAGGTTTTATTTTTGTCTAAAAACGATTATCACCATCTAACAAACGACCAATTCCGCCCAAAACGCTTCCTTCATCGCGAGAATTTCCGCCACTTTTTGGAGCTGAAGCAATAATTCTATCGGCTAATCTGCTGAAAGGTAATGATTGAACATAAACCGTTCCTGGACCACGAAGTGTTGCATAAAACATTCCTTCGCCACCGAAAATAGTATTTTTTACACCGCCAATAAATTCAATATCATAGTCTACATCTTTGGTAAAGCCTACTATACAGCCAGTATCAACTTTTAAAACTTCGCCTGAAGCTAATTCTCTTTTTGCTAAAGTTCCGCCCGAATGCACAAAAGCCATTCCATCACCTTCTAGTTTTTGCATTATAAAACCTTCGCCACCAAAAAATCCGCGACCAAGTTTTTTAGAAAATTCAATTCCAACAGAAACACCTTTGGCAGCGCAAAGAAACGCGTCTTTTTGACAAATAAATTTTCCTTGAAATTGTGCTAAATCTATTGGTACTATTTTTCCAGGATAAGGTGATGCAAACGAAACTCTACTCTTGGAATTATTCTGATTAATATACGCCGTCATGAAAAGACTTTCGCCTGTTAATACTCTTTTTCCTGCTGAGAGTAATTGTCCAAAAATACCACTTTGTTGTTGGTCTGATCCATCTCCAAAAATGGTTTCCATTTTAATTCCGTTGTCCATCATCATAAAACTTCCTGCTTCTGCAACTACAATTTCTTGCGGATCAAGTTCTATTTCAACGTATTGCATTTCTTCACCAAAAATTTGGTAATCTATTTCGTGAGCTTGCATAATTATTGGGTTTTTAAGTTTATTTCTATTAGATGATTATTTGATAATAAAGTTACAATTATATTTATTAAACTTCTGTAAAATTTAATTGTGTAAAAAATTACATATAAATATGATTATAATATAAATAATTAATTATATTTTTACAATATTACTAATCAATAAAAGAAATATTTATGAATTCAATGTTTACAAAAATTGTTAGAATACTATTAGGAATTATGCTTGTCGTTTTTGGAGCCAACAAGTTTTT
>JAIEMH010000165.1 GCA_019752245.1 Flavobacteriaceae bacterium | reverse complement strand
ACCCAGGGTTGGGCTAAGATCGGACACCACCCTATTTTGTTATATAGACTGTAGATTAGGCTTGTCATGAGAAAGATCAAACACCAAAGGAGATTTAAAAATTGTAATTTCATCAATTGGTTCGTCTCCGTTAACAACCGATGTTCCTTTATTGCCGTTTTTGTCCTTATAGTCTATTTTGATTGCAGTAATTTCTCCATTTGAATTTCTTTTGATTTTAGAAAACTTCACTACAATGCCGCTTTGCTTTTCTAAGATTTCGGCGTCATTTTTCATTTCGGCATCGGTTGAATTTTTGTCGATTGAAAAAGCCGTTAATTCGGCGTAAGCTTTGCTGTTTTCAGAAATTTCTACTTCTTTTTCTTGAGCAATTACTTTCACTTGGAATAGGATTACAAAGGCTACTAATGCCGGAAGGATCACTGCGTACTTCCAAGAATTATTCTTGTTTGATTGATTTTTGTTTAACATAACGATTCGTTTTTTGATTAATGACTTGCCTGTCGGCAGATTTGATTGATAAAAATGATTTGTGATTGGAAAGCAGTTTTGATGAGAAACTACTTTTAAAAGTGCCATTTGATAGGACTTTTTATCGTCTATTTGCGCAATAGCTTCGCTATCGGCAATGTATTCTAAATTTTGAATCACCGCTTTTTTGTATGCATACATCAACGGATTGAACCAGAACAATACCGAGAATAAGTTGGTTACTAAAACATCCAAAGAGTGTTTTTGGGTGCTGTGAATTTTTTCATGTAACAAAATACTTTGCAATTCTGATTCTGAATATAAACTCGAATTAAATACGATATAATTGAAGAATGAAAACGGTGAAAGATTCTCATTTACGTCAATGTATTGAAAATTCTCTTGTTTAATTACTTGTCTATTATATAGTACTTTAAATAAAGAAATCAGATTAAAAAAAACTCTAAATAATAGTAAAATAGCAATACTACTGTAAACATAAATTCCTATTTGAAGCCAATCAATTTCAATTGATTTCTCGATGATTTCAGTAGTTGGAATTGCACCAGAAACTGTATTTGCAACGGTATCCGCAATTGGATTTGGAATTACTTTTGGTGTTTCAACAATAACAATTTTCTCTATAAAAAATAGTGGTAAAACTACAGATGTTATCAATCCAGTTAATAAAAACCAGCGATTGGTACTGAAAAAAGTCTCTTTACGTAACAAAAAAAAGTAGGCTAAAAAGAAGGCAGTAATTAATCCGCTCGATTTTAATAAGTAAATAAATACTGTTTCCATAGCTGTTATTGTTAGAAAAAAAGGCTTATTGTTTGGTTACTATTTTGTAGTAATAATGATCTTTTTAATTTGAGTACCAGGAGTTTCTTTTCCGTTTTCGTCGTATACTCTTACTGATTTTACATTTTGTAAATTCATTTGATTTAATGTTTCTACTGGATTTGTTTTTTGAACGCCATTAACAATAAGAATTAATGCGCCATCATTTAGACGAGCAGAAGGATAACCCGGTAATTTTAATAGTTTTTCTGTTGGCATGAAAACAATTTCATCGCCATTGTCGTTAGAGAAAATTATTGTTTTTCGTTCTTGAACTGTTTCTGCTCTGTTAGTTTTCCAATCAGTTTTAATAATGATAACCTCTTTTCTATCTTTTGCACCATATTTTTCAAGAGATTTAGCATCATTTAATACATTAATTGCTACTAAATGATTTGGATCTAAAGTTTTAAGCGTTTCTTTTGAATATTTTTCGTCATCAACAAATATTAATGCATCATCAGATATTTTCTCAATAGTTGAAAGTTTAGTATCAAGAATTTTATCATAAGGTTTATTTTCTAATTCAGAATTATTATAAAATCCTATTTTATCAAAACCATTTTTTTGGTCAGATATTTTAAAAAATATTGGTCTAATTGGAATTTCTCTCTGTTGTTGAGTTGCGCCTTTGTGTCCTTTTTTATCTTTAAAATCAAGTTTGATAGAAATAATTTCGTTGTTTCTATCTCTTTTTAAATTTGAGATATTGAGTTTGATATCCAATTTTTTTAATTCATTAATCATATCATTTAAATCTTTATCTGATGAAATTTCATCGATTATATAAGTTAAATCGTTTGATTTCATTTCTGATTCGGAATTATCTTCTTTTGTCATTTTTACAAATGGTATTTCTTTGTTTTTCAGGCTTGTATTTCCAAAAAAACCAATTTTTCCCTTACCATTTTGATCGATATCTCTTATAAAATGTATTGGATTTATTCCATTTTTATTTTCAAATGTTGCTGTATCATCATTACCTAGATTATCTCTAAAAGAAATGGTAATCGATGTAATTTCATCTTTATTGTTTCTTTCAATTTTAGTGAAATCAAACTTTACTGTTTTATTTGCATTTTTGGCATCTTCCTTAAATTCTTTGTCAGATGAATTTTTAGTCCATGTTAAATCAACAATGGAGCGACTAACTTCTTTCTCTTGTGCCACTACTTTAATTTGAAATAAAAGTACAAAGCCGATTAATGCAGGAAGTATAACTGCATATTTCCAAGAATTTCTTTTGTTGGATTGATTTTTGTTTAGCATAATGATTCGTTTTTTGATTAATGATTGATAAAAATGATTGGTGATTGGTAAGTAGTTTTGATGAGAAACTACCTTTAAAAGTGCTTTTTGATACGACTTTTTATCTTCTATAAGTTGGATTGCTTTGCTATCGGCAATGTATTCTAAATTTTGAACTATAGCCTTTTTATACAACCAAACTATTGGATTGAACCAAAACAAAATGGTAAATAATTTGGCTAATAAAACATCAAATGAATGTTTTTCTTTACTGTGTATTTTTTCGTGTAATAGTATGTTTGTTAATTCGTTATCAGAATATAAACTGGAATTGAATACAATGTAATGGAAGAATGAAAACGGAGCAATATCTTCTTGTAAATCAACAAAAGTAAATTGATCTTGTTTTTCAATTTGCTTGTTTTTTAATAACTTAGATAATGAAAATAGGTTTACAATAACTTTCAATACTAGTATGAAAACTATGATTCCATATCCTATAGCAACTATTTGATACCAATCTATAGTTGCTACTTCTTGCGTCATTTCGGGTAAATTTGAAATGGAGTCTTTTGAGGTTGCTATCAAATCATCTATTGCAATCTTAGGTTGCTCGATAAAAACAATTCGTTTAATAAAAAACAAAGGCAATAGGGCAGCAGTACCCAATCCTGAAAGTAAAAACCAACGATTGCTGTTGAAAAACGTTTCTTTGCGCAACAAAAAATGATAGGCCAAAAAGAAAGCGATTATCAAACCACTAGATTTTAATAGGTATGTGAAAAGTTCTTCCATTTTGATTATTTTTTATTTAGTACCTCGCTTTTTTACCTCGAATATTGACTTATTTTCTTTTCTCTATAATATCTAAAATTTCACGCAATTCATCGGCTGAGATTTTATCTTCTTCCGCAAAAAACGATACCATATTTTTATATGAACTGTTGAAATAATTATCAATTGCGGTACTCATAAACGTTTTTCTGTAATCTTCCAAAGCTATAACTGGAAAATATTGATGCGTATTTCCATACGCATTATGACCAACATAACCTTTCTCTTCTAAGTTTCTAATTATAGTAGAAAGCGTGTTGTAATGCGGTTGGTCTTCTGTTATTTCTGCCATAACATCTTTTACAAAAGCTTTTTTAAGCTTCCATAAAATGTGCATGATTTCTTCTTCTTTGTTCGTTAATTTTTGCATGATTTTTATTTTACAGAACAAACGTACAACTATATTTTTAGTTGCACAACTATTTTTATAGTTAAATAACTAAATTTAACGTTTGACATAAATTTAGCTATTACAAAACATTTGATTAAATTTGCCACAAGCCTTTATTGATAAGAGATGACCATCAAAACCTATAATAAAACCAATTTTCATAGATATACTTTTTGTGTTTTCAAAGAAGTAAGTGCCGATGCTATTAAAGGTTTGAAATTAAATTTCAAAAGCAAATCGGGTAGTAGTTATTATTTTGTTGATAATGGTGTTTATAGGTTATCAAACCATTGGGGAAGAGCTGCCAATTGCAAATGGAGATTGATAAATGACACGATCAATAACAATACAAAAAACGATAGAACCAAGTTAGGTTTTGCAGAATGGAGCGCTTTTTATGCAGATAATGATTTTGAGAAACTGTATTTTATTGAAATTGCTTCTGATAACGAGGTAAATTATTTTCACAAAAATGGGTCTAATTATACCAATCAAATTCTAAGAACTTCTGGTGAAACCACGAAACTCATCAAACAAATTCGGAATTTACTAGACGATACTGCCTGGGTAAAACACCTAAAATCGGATAATGTAGAAGAATTGCGAAAACAAATTATTAATAGATTACTGCATTCCAATCAATCGTTTCAGGAAATTAGAAGAGATTTTTTATAGTTGTAAAAGGTTGTAGTCTATTAATTACACTATTTTTGAACGCAGATTTTAGAAATTGAAGAAATTAGATAAATCTTTTTTGATGTTGTAAATCATTGTTTTAAATTTCTCTAATTTGTAAAATATGCTCCAAACTTATATTTTTCTTCATCAATTAAATCTCACGTTCGCCACCTTCTGCAGGATGTTCAAAAGTTGCAGGAACATCTGGATGAATAATTTCGGGATGCATTAACTTTTCTTGCGCCACTAATTGTATTACCCAAAATCCTAAACCAGTTCCAATCAAACCTAAAATTCCCATGAATAACCAGTTCATTTGATAGCCATATAAATCAATTATTCCCATTCCAACTTTAGCAC
>JAIEMH010000089.1 GCA_019752245.1 Flavobacteriaceae bacterium | reverse complement strand
TTGTATCCATGGTGTTGCATAATTTAATTGTGAAAAACTATTTGGACAACTAGTATTCACTTCAAAGGAAGGATTCGGAATTATTGAGGTTATTGATGAGGTATTACAAATACAATCGGGATCATTTAAATCTATTTTGCCATCGCCATCATCATCAATACCATTATTGCAATTTTCTTGAGAAAATGAAATCAATGAAAAAAAGAAAAAAAAGAGTAGAAATTTGTATTTCATTTTTCTTGAATTGTTATGTTTATATTCTTAGATGCCAAAACTACTATTTGGTTGCGTTTTAATCACTTAAAAAAAGAATAAATTTAATAAAATAATTATTACAAAAAACATTTTAAAAAGAAATTTAAATTTCAGTTACTTTTGCAAAAACATTTTCATTGAAAGACTTTCTTCTAATAACACCTCCATTTACACAACTGAATACACCGTATCCGGCAACGGCTTATATAAAAGGGTTTTTGAATACAAAAGGCATTTCTGCTTTTCAAATGGATTTGGGAATTGAAGTTATTTTAGAATTGTTTTCAAAAAAAGGATTACAAGATTTCTTTCTTTTTTCTAATTCTAAAACGGATATTTCTCAAAATTCTCAACGAATTTTTTCCTTACAAAATAATTATATCACAACAATTGATTCTGTTATTTCATTTTTACAAGGAAAAAATCCTAGTTTAGCTAGACAAATTTGTTCCGGTAATTTTCTCCCAGAAGCCTCTCGTTTTGACCAACTGGACGATATGGAATGGGCTTTTGGAACTATGGGAATGCAAGACAAAGCCAAACATTTAGCCACATTATATCTTGAAGATTTATCCGATTTTATTGTAGAATGTGTAGATGAAAACTTCGGTTTCAGTCGCTATGCAGAACGATTGGGTAGAAGTGCCAACTCGTTTGATGAATTGTATTTTAATTTGCAAAATGAAGCCACTTACATCGATAAAATCACACTCAAAATTCTGAAGGAAAGATTGGAAGAAGTGCAACCAAAATTAATTTGTTTTTCAGTTCCTTTCCCAGGAAATTTATACAGCGCATTTAGAAGTGCACAATTCATTAAAAATAATTTTCCTGACATAAAAATCGCAATGGGTGGTGGTTTTCCTAATACGGAATTACGCGAATTAATAGACAAACGCGTTTTCGAATTCTTTGATTTCATTACGTTAGATGATGGAGAATTACCAATAGAATTACTTCACAAATACGTTATTAATAATAGTGAGAACCTCTGTGAACCAAATGAATTCAAAAGAACTTTTCTTCTTCAAGAAAATCAAGTAGTTTACATAAACAATTCCACTCGCCAAGATTATAAACAAAGTGATGTTGGAACTCCAGATTATTCCGATTTACAATTAGAAAACTACATTTCGGTAATAGAAATTGCCAATCCTATGCACAGCTTATGGAGTGATGGTAGATGGAATAAACTCACCATGGCACACGGATGTTATTGGGGAAAATGTACGTTTTGTGATATTTCGTTAGATTATATCAAATTATACGAACCCATTGCAGCTAAAATTTTAGTAGATAGAATGGAGGAATTAATCGCTCAAACTGGCGAAAACGGATTCCATTTTGTTGATGAAGCAGCGCCACCAGCTTTGATGCGCGAAGTTGCTTTGGAGATTATCAAACGAAAATTAGTGGTTTCGTGGTGGACAAACATCCGATTTGAAAAAAGTTTTACTGCTGATTTATGTGTTTTACTAAAAACATCAGGTTGTATTGCGGTTTCTGGCGGATTGGAAGTAGCATCAGACAGACTTTTAGAATTAATCAAAAAAGGTGTAACGGTTGAACAAGTAGCCCAAGTAACCAGAAATTTCACAGAATCTGGAATTATGGTGCACGCCTATTTAATGTATGGTTACCCTACCCAAACCGTTCAAGAAACAATTGATAGTTTGGAAATGGTACGACAATTGTTTGAACTTGGTGTTTTACAAAGTGGTTTTTGGCACCAGTTTGCCATGACAGCACATTCGCCTGTTGGTATGTTTCCAGAAGAATTTGGTGTCATTCCTGAGCAAAACGAAATTACTTTTGCAAACAACGATATTAATTTTAAAGATAAAACCGGAATCAAACACGACAAATTCAGTTTTGGATTAAAGAAATCGTTATTCAATTACATGCACGGAATTTGCTTTGACTATGACTTGCAAGATTGGTTTGATTTTAAGATTCCGAATACTAAAATTCCATCCGATTATATTGTTTCTTGTTTAGAAAAAGAAACCGATTTCAATATAAAACCTTCAGCCAAAATTGTTTGGATAGGAGGAAGGCCAATTGCAGAAAACTTTACAAAATCTAAAAAAGGAACTACTTGGAACATGATGAAATTAACGTTTCATGATAAAACCGAAACATTCGAAATTTCATTAGAAGAAGATAAAGCCAAATGGTTGATAAATTCGTTAGAAATAATCTCTGTTTTTAATGATAAAAAACTAACATTTTTACAATTAAAATTGGATTTTGAAACTTCATTTGAAGATTTTGAATTGTTCTGGTATTCCAAACCAATTAATACCTTACGCGAATTCGGACTTTTAGTTTTATAATAAGTACAACTGATATTTTGTTTAAGACTTTTAATAATAGATACTTTGATGTAAAAATTATGATTATTATCAGTTTTTTAATAAATTTGTTAAAAAAATAGAATGAAATACTTAATAATACTGATGTTTTTTTATACGAACTATTCATTTTCTCAATCCAAAGATTGCTTTGATGTAGCGAGAAAAGGGACTTTATCTGAAATTAAAATATTGATTAAAGAAAACCCAAAAGTTGTAAATTCAATCAACGAAAGAGGATCAAATATGTTAATTTTAGCATGCTATATGGGTAATAATGATGTTGCAAAATTTTTAATTGAAAACAATTGTGACATAAATTACGTAAGTAATAACGGAACCGCTTTAATGGCGTCTGTTGTAAAAGGAAATAATGAATTGGTAAAACTGTTAATCAACAAAGGTGCAAATCTCGACTTAACTGATAGTAATGGAATTACAGCATTAATTTATGCAGTTCAGTTTAAAAATATTGAAATTTTAAAAACGCTTTTAGAACATAAAGCTAACAAAAGTCTAGTAGACAAAAACGGTAAAACAGCTTTTGAATACGCAGTTTTTTCAGGAAATGAAGAAATAATAAATTTATTAAAATAAAAAATCGCTAAAAATTAAAACTATGAAAAGAAAATTACTTTTGACAATGGCTCTAGCTTTAGGAGTCTCGACCATTGCTATGGCACAATTTACAACTGGTACTGTAACTTTAGGTACATCGACTAGAACAATAAAAATCGATACTAACGCAAGTACGGTTACAATGACTTTGACAGGAAATAGTACACATTGGTTAGGAATAGGATTTAACGGTTTTTCTATGTTTGAAGTTACAGATATGTTTGTTTGGAATGCAACTGCCAATAGAGATTACACGCCATCTGGAGGACACTCAGCACCAAGTCCTGATGCAGCTCAAAGCTGGACAATTACTTCTGATACAGTTTCTGGAACGACAAGAACAGTAGTTGCAACAAGACCATTAGTTTCTACTGGAGATTATACATTTACAAATAATGCTACTTCAATTAATATTATTTTTTCTGAAGGAGATACAACAACATTAGCTTATCACGGAGCAAATCCTCATGATGCTCAAACATTAACTAGAACAGCTTTAGGTGTTGAAGATTTCTCTTTAAAAGCTTCTTCGGTATTCCCAAATCCAACATCTGGAGATTTTTCTGTTAAAACTAAAACCTATCTTACCCAAGTTAACGTATATACTCAAACAGGCGCATTTGTTAAAACTATTAATGTTGAAGACGATTCTGAAAATATAGAGTTAAATATTTCTGGATTGCAAATAGGAGTATATTTAATAGAATTGAAAAATGATACTGAAAAGACTTGGAAGAAGATAATAGTTAATTAAAGATAACTTTATAAATAAAATAGAGTTTACTTTTTTTTTAATTGAAAGTAAACTCTATTTTTTTAGGATAAACTTAAAACAATGAACAAAAAAAGAAAAATATTAGTAATTGTAGTTGCTATTGTAGCTGTCCTTTTTATAGGATATAACTACATAATGTATGGAGGAGCGAGAGATTTGAAATCTGAAAAACCGGAATTTACAACAACAGCAACATCAATTTTTGAAGAGTTTTCAACCAATAACGATAGTGCTACAAAAAAATACATCAACAAAGCGGTTGAGATTTCGGGTGAAGTTACTGCTGTAAAAGATAGTACAATAACATTAAACGAAAAGGTTAATTGCCAATTACAAACGCTAAGCAAGGCTAAAATAGGAGACAAAGTAACTATAAAAGGTAGGGTTACTGGTTATGACGACCTACTAGAAGAGTTAAAATTAGATCAATGTATAAATAATAAAGAATAATATAAAATGAAATCATTAAAAATTGCTTTTTCAACGTTACTACTTCTTGCTTTTGGTGCTGCCAATGCTCAAGATGAATTATTAAACGAATTAGATTCTACAAGTACCAATAAAAAAGAAGTAGAAATTGCAGCTTTCAAAGGATTACAAGTAGCTACAATGCAGTCAACAAAATTAGCTGCCAAAGGCGAATGGTATTTTTTGGTAGCGCACCGATTTGGTGATATAACAAACGGATTGGATAATTTTTTCGGATTGGACAATGCGTTAACTAAAATTGGTGGTTTATATGGTGCTACCAATTGGTTAACTTTTGGATTCTCTCGTCATACCTACAACAAAACGTATGAATTAACAGCAAAATACAAATTGGCTAATCAAGAAGTAAATGGGTT
>JAIEMH010000100.1 GCA_019752245.1 Flavobacteriaceae bacterium | reverse complement strand
TTCAAGTAGATAAAGACATGATACAACTCCTTGAAGTGTCCTTCCCAAGGAAGTCCTAAATGAGATCACATCATTCTCACTTCAACATCAATATCAATTCAACCAAATCGATGACCGGTCATGTACTTGGAGCTGCTGGTGCGATTTAAGCGATAGATGTTATTTTATCTATGCAACACGGTATTGTACCTCCAACAATTAACCATACTGTTGTTGATGAAAATATAGATCCGTCATTGAACTTGACTCTAAACAAACCACAAAAAAGAGAAATCAATGTTGCTATGAGTAACACCTTTGGGTTTGGCGGACACAATGCCTGTGTTTTGTTCAAAAAATTTGTAGAATAAGTTTTCATGCGAATACTTAAGAAAATATTTTATAGAAATTCCCAGCCTATTGAGGTTGGGAATTTTTTTGTTGCTGTAGAAAAAATTATAGGTTTTAAACCTGTAAATTTAAAGTTTTACGAAAAAGCATTCACACACAGGTCTTCTAACAGAACCGATGAGAATGGAAATCCTTTTAATTATGAACGGTTAGAGTTTCTAGGAGATTCTATGTTGAGTTCTGTAATTGCGGCCTATTTATATAAAGAAGCTCCACTTGGAGACGAAGGTTATTTGACCAAAATGCGATCTAAAATTGTTAGTCGTGAACATCTTAATGAGTTGGGCCGGGATTTAAATCTTATTGATTTAGTTAACAGCAAAGTTCCACCGGCACACTTTGGCGAAAACATTCATGGAAATATCTTTGAAGCATTGGTTGGCGCCATATTTCTTGATAAAGGATATAGTGGTTGCGAGCAATTTATTGAAAGAAGCGTTATTACTCCTTATGTTGATATTGCTCGATTGGAAGGCAAAGTGATTAGTTATAAAAGTTTGGTTATTGAATGGTGTCAAAAAGAAAAAAAAGTATTTCATTTTGATATTTTTGACGATAACGGAAATGACGGACAACGCTATTTTGGCGTGAAATTAAGCATTGATGAAAAGGTAGTTGCGAAGTCTAGAGCAACATCTAAAAAAAAGGCAGAAGAAATTGCTGCAAAACGAGCTTATTTTGCATTTCAAGAAAAAATTAACAAAATTTAATTGAAATCCCTACAAAACTATAACGTTTTCGTTTATAAAATAACGTTAATCTAATGCTTTGTTGGTAATTTGAATTTCTATAAACACTATATTTACAACTTATTTTGTTACTAAATGGCAGTTCATAAAATTTCTATTGAAGATTTTGAAGAAGACGATTATCATTTAATCGCTATCCATACTTCATTAGAAGATTATCGATTGGCTTACTTTTTAAATAGAGATTTGGACATTTGTTTAAGCAAAAACGAATCTGATGTCCAATCATTAGTGAAACAAGGCAAAACTTCTTTTGTTAGATTTACCTATGAGGATGAAAACAAAATCATCAATTGGGATTTAGTTCAAAATAAAAATGAAGTTGTAGGTATTGAAAATATTGAAAATCGGGATTTATTTTCCAATTCTACAAACTCCTTTTCGTCTACAGCCTATTTATTGCCCGAATATAAAAAAGTAGATTTCTTATTGAAAATTGGGAATGCAGAAAAGGAAATCAATATTAACGAAATAGTTTCAAAAATAAACAGCATTGACAATATAAACATGGTTTATTCTGTGGATGTAGATAAAATAAAGTCTAAAAATAATTTAATTTTTTAATACCAATGTCAACAAGAAAAAAGACTAAAATTGTAGCCACACTAGGTCCAGCTTGTAGTTCAAAAGAAGTAATTAAAGACATGATTGATGCCGGAGTAAATGTATTCCGAATCAATTTTTCTCATGCCGATTATACCGATGTCAAGGAACGAATTGACATTATCAGAGAGTTAAACGAAGAATTTGGGTACACCACTGCCATTCTTGGAGATTTACAAGGCCCAAAACTTCGTGTAGGAGTTATGAAAGAAGATGTAGTTGTAAATCCTGGAGACATCATTACTTTTCAAACTGCAGAAGACGTTCCTGGAACAAAAGATAGAGTTTACATGAACTATCTTGAGTTTCCAAGAGATGTTAAACCAGGAGAAAAAATCCTTCTTGATGATGGAAAACTAATGTTTGAAGCACTTGAAACTAACGGAACAACAGAAGTTGTTTGTAAAGTAATTCAAGGCGGACCTTTAAAATCTAAAAAAGGTGTAAACTTACCAAACACTAAGGTATCGCTTCCTGCATTGACTAAGAAAGACATTAAAGATGCTATTTTTGCTATTGAACAAAAAGTAGATTGGATAGCCCTTTCGTTTGTGAGAACTCCTGCCGATTTAGAAGAATTGCAAGATTTGATTGCCAAACATTCTGAACATAAAATTCCGATAATAGCTAAAATTGAAAAGCCAGAAGCGGTTGAAAATATTGATAAAATTGTTGCTTTTTGCGATGGTTTGATGGTTGCTCGTGGCGATTTGGGAGTTGAAATTCCGGCACACGAAGTTCCATTAATTCAAAAGAAACTAATCCACAGAGCTAAAACAGCAAGAATTCCTGTAATTGTGGCAACACAAATGATGGAAACTATGATTACTAGTTTAACGCCAACACGTGCTGAAGTAAATGACGTTGCCAACTCGGTAATGGATGGTGCTGATGCTGTGATGTTGTCTGGTGAGACTTCAGTTGGAAATTATCCAGTTCAAGTTATTGAAAAAATGACACAAATTATTGAAGCTGTTGAAGATTCTCCGCTAATTGTTGTGCCGCAAAATCCGCCTCACGTTAGAACAAAACGTTTTATTACAAAATCTATTTGTTATCATGCTGCTACCATGGCAAATGATATTAAAGCTAAAGCGATTTCGACTTTAACTAATAGTGGTTATACGGCATTTCAAATTTCGGCTTGGCGTCCGTCGGCTCATATTTTGGTTTATACTTCTAACAAAAGAATTTTAACCCAATTGAATTTACTTTGGGGTGTAAATGCTTTTTTCTATGATAAATTTGTAAGTACCGATGATACTGTAGAGGACATTAACCTTATCGCTAAAGAAAACGGTTATGTAAAGAAAGGCGATATTCTTATCAATCTTGCTGCAATGCCTGTTGTTGACAAAGGAATGGTAAATACCTTGAGAATTACTGAAATAGAATAGTTTACTATTAAATTTTATATACAAACCCTCGTTTCTTACTTGAAGCGAGGGTTTTTTGGTTTTGCACCCTTTGGGTTTAAATAATTTAATTTAACATTTTTTACACTTTAAGTGTAAGTCTTGTAGCAGTGACATCTCTACTTTTGAACTCTAAAAAAACACTATTACTCCTTCAAAAAAGTAGGCTAATTTTTTGAAACCAATTTATTGTTTAACCTAATTAAAATTAATTTTTATGAATTATTACAAGAAAAAACTTGATTTTTTCAAGCTATGCCTATTTTTATTTTTTACTTGTTTGAGTTTTGCTCAGACCCAAACAACGATTCAAGATTATCTAAATATTGAACAAGTTAGATTGTTTAAGGCTGATTCTATTGAAGCAGACATTACAAACTATGTTCAAACTAATTTACCCATGTATAATCTATCTGCACAAACAGTATCAGATGTGACAAATAATTTATTAAATGAGCACGATGCGACAGATAATCCAATAGTCGGAGCGGATTTGCAAACTGTTTTACAACAAGTAAAACAAAATGATTTAAGAAGTTCGTATTTTAACACTCATCCCAATGTTTCTTCTTTTTTTAATGCTACGGTAGTTCCGCAAGAATTAAGGATAGATTGTATTAATGGAGGATTTGAAACAGGAAACACTGCAAATTATACATTTAGAACTACTGTTGTAAATCCAACATCTCACTTGACAAATGGATGCTCAACAAGTAATTTTAATGCTTTCGCACCAAGTCCTTTATTTAATCTTTACCAAAATTCAGCAACAATTGTAACACCAGCCAACGAACCCTTTTTAGCAGGATTAAACATCAACATCAATCAAGTTCGGACGGGTAATTTTGCGTTGAAAATTAATCCAAATCCAAATAGCGTACCAACTTTACAAATTGGAAACTCAACTTCTGTTTCAAGAGATTTTATGATTAATGGCAACACTATTAATTTTAGTTTTTTGCATTTTGGTTATGTTGTTAATGGTCATAATCAACCTACTTTTAGGTATAGACTATATAGAATCGATGTATTAGGAAATATTGCAGGTATATTAAGAGAAGTTTGCATACCTTTGACCGTTAATGATTGCAGATATACTCGTGTTTCTGACAACCGTTTGGGAGTAAATACACTTTCATATACTCCAAATTGGGTTTGTCAAGAAATCAATACTGGTAACCTAGTTGGGCAAAATGTTAGATTAGAATTTACAGTTTCAGACTGCGAATATAGAGGTCATTTTAGTACAGCATATATAGATGATTTATGTGGTGTTGATTATCCACCGACCTGGGGTTCAATCCAATTACAAAACATTAACCTTAATTGTCCTAGAATTAATTTCGATGTATGCGGTACTTTTCAACTACCTGCTTCAAGTTCAATAAATTCATTAGTCCTTAACATTTTAAATCCCAGTGGAGCTATTGTTGGCACAGTTTTAAATCCTGTGATAACATCAGTTAGTAATTTTTGTTTTACTGTAAATCCGTCCATTTTTGGAGCGAATCCTAATGGAAATTATACTTTTCAAGTTATTGCAAATTTAAATGGGGCATGTACAACCCCACTAATGGATATATCTGGAAATGTAACTTTTTCAACTTTAGCCACACCTACTTTTACGCAAGTAGCAAATATCTGTAGTGGCGCAACATTATCAGCGTTGCCAACTACTTCTACTAATGGAATTACTGGAACGTGGTCGCCAGCAC
>JAIEMH010000062.1 GCA_019752245.1 Flavobacteriaceae bacterium | reverse complement strand
AGCTTTGGTCTGTTCCAGTTTTCAGTTGAAAAGGCATATAGTGTTAGGTTTTCTATTCCAAGTTTTGCGCAATTTTCAACTGTAGATTTCACTGACTTAGTTCCACTCTCGTGTCCTAAAGTTCTTAATAAGCCTTTCTGTTTAGCCCAACGTCCATTGCCATCCATTATTATTGCAAGGTGTTTAGGTAAATTGTCTTTATTTATAGATTGTAATAAACTCATATTTTTAATCTGCACAGTAACATGGTTTTTCACCAAAGGTATATGTTAATGTAAATCCAGTAAAGACATACCAATCTTTACTATTTATATTTCCAAATTTTAAAGATTGTAAATCTTCATTTTTTGGTAAGCTTCCATCTAGGTTGTCTGTCAGTGTGTATCTTGCTCCAGCTTCAAAACCTAAAATGAAATTAGGTGCGATATTAGATTTTATTCCGACAGTCATTGGTATTGCAAAAACACCACTATTAATGTCTATTTTTGAAACACCACCAACAACATATAATTCATCATAATTTGTGTAACTTATTCCTGTATATACATAAGGTGTAACTATTCTGCCAAATTCATGAAGATTAAAATCAAAAAAATTAAATTCTAATCCAGCAGATACCTCTTTGATGTTGTTTTCAAAGTTGTATCCTCTTTTATATCTTCCTGGTACTTTTGAATCTAAATCATTTGCAGTGATTTTAGATTGTGTATAAGAAATTCTCCAGGCGTGTCTCGGGCTTCTGTTCCATTTATATATAAATCCAAATGCCAATTCATTTGGGTTTATATAATTTGTTTTACCTACATCACCAATATAATTGCTTCCACCAAGAAAAACTCCAACTTCGTGTATTTGAGCATTTAATTTTGTTAATCCTAAAATAAAAATAAATAAAATTAATCTTTTCATTAATCGAAAAATAGCGTGCAAATATAACAATTATAGCTACTAATAAAACATCATATTAGTATTTATAATAAATTAAAATTGACACAATTAAAGTTTAAAATAAAATTCATTTAAAAATGAATAGTTACTTAACGAGAAAAACAATGTTGTAGTATTGGGAAGGCTTTGTTAATTTCTTTTGTCTTCACCCCAAAGAAGTTTATTGCGAAGTGTTTTTAAGAATGTTTCTTCAGGAATTTCTATCATGTTGATTTGAAAAGGTGTTTTTCTTATTGTTAAAATAGAATTGTTATTTAAAGTAGCAATCCTTGAATCTAATGAAACTAAATATTGTTCTTCTCTTCCAGAAACTTTTAGTTTTATTTCGGTATCATCTGGAATTACAAGCGGACGAGCATTTAGATTGTGAGGTGCTATTGGTGTTATAACAAGTCCTTTTACATAAGGAGTTAAAATTGGTCCGCCACAACTCAAGGAGTAACCTGTAGAGCCAGTTGGCGTAGAAATAATTAGACCGTCTGCCCAATAGGAGTTTAGATATTCGTCGTTTAATGATGTTTCAATAGTAATCATTGACGTAGTATCTTTTCTGCTCACAGTGATTTCGTTCATGGCAAAATTCAACTCGTTTATTTGATCGTTTTCTGGTGAACACTGCAAACTCAAAAGTGTTCTTTTAGAAATTGTATATTTTTTTTCTAAGACCAGTTGTAAGAAAGTTTCAATGTTTTCTTTTTGAACTTTAGCTAGAAACCCGAGTCTTCCAGCATTTACTCCAATTATTGGAACCCCAGAATCTCTTACATAAGTTGCTGCTCTCAACATCGTTCCGTCTCCACCAATGCTTACTAAAACATCAAAACTAGCGTCTAAACATTTGTAGCTATTGAAAGTTTTGTACTCTTTTTTTACAATTTCTTGCTCGTATAATATTTTTAAAAACTTTTCTTCAATGACCATTTCAACATTGTTGGCATTGAAAAACACAAAAATATCACGAATAATTGGTCGTGTATCGTTTTGATAATATTGTCCGAAGATGGCTACTTTCATTATTAATTAGATAATTGTCTGTATTGATAATTTTAGAATTATCAGATGGACACATTATTAAATGTTTAAATATTTGTCTAAGTATTCCGAGCGTTCTTTTAAATTGTTCAAATAATTATCTTCTTGATGCTCTGAAATAATTTCATAGTTATATCTTCTAAAAGTTTGAATAATGTCATTCATGCTTCCTAGAGCTATTTTAATAGTTATTTGGACGCTTTCTACGTCTGCTTCTGACACAAAAAGACCTAATAATTTTCCGTTATTGCTTTCTACGATTTGAGTAATTTGACTCATCGAATAATCCAAAACACTTTTTTTAACGACTATAATTCCGCCTTGTTCTTTTAAAAATGGAGTTTCATGAAAAAATTTCACAATATCTTCCAATTCATAATAGCCTAAATAGGAATTATCTTCGTCAAGAACCGGAACAACATTAGAATGATTTTTGGCAAAAACTTCTAAAACATCCAGCCAAATCATATTTTTTCTAGCAAAAAAGCCTTCTAAAGTATATTTATAATCAGAAACTTTTTTATCGGTATCAAATGTTTCAACATCATCGGAAGCGATGCATCCAATGTAAGTTCCTTCATTCAAAACAGAAAAATGTGAAAAAGGAACATCAATAAAAAAGTCTTGCACTTCGGCAATAGTTTCTTGGCTGTCAATGGCTTTATAATCGTTTGTGATGTAATCTGTAATTTCTGTCATAGCAATAATTCAATATTCGTTGCAAAATAATCAAATTTTAGAACATAATTCCTTATTTTAACTTTGTATTTTTGTAGAAAATAATTCAAAATACACGTTGCATTTTTTTAAATGATACTATTTTAAAAAATATGTTTAATTCGTGGCTATAAAAACTATGACAAAGTTAAGTGTAAACATCAATAAAATTGCAACCTTAAGAAATGCTCGAGGCGGAAATGTGCCCGATTTGTTGCAAGTTGCTAAGGATATTCAAAAATTTGGCGGACAAGGAATCACAATTCATCCGCGTCCAGACGAACGCCACATTCGTTATCAAGATGCGCGTGATCTAAAAAATGTGGTTTATACCGAGTTCAATATTGAAGGAAATCCACAACACAATTTTATCGATTTGGTTTTAGAATGTAAACCAGAACAAGTTACTTTGGTTCCAGATGCTATTGGTGCAATTACTTCTTCTGCTGGTTGGGATACTATAAAACACCAAGCCTATTTAACAGAAGTGATTCAATAATTTCAACGAAACGGAATTAGAACTTCAATATTTGTTGATCCAGTTCTCGAAATGATTGAAGGTGCAAAAGCTACTGGAACCGACAGAATTGAATTGTACACCGAAGAATTTGCACATCAATACAGTTTGGGAAATCAAAACGGAATTGAACCTTACACCAAAGCAGCAATTTTTGCAAACGAATTAAGTTTAGGAATAAATGCCGGACATGATTTGAGTTTAGATAACATCAAATTTTTCAAAGAAAATATTCCAGGATTGCTAGAAGTTTCAATTGGTCATGCGTTAATATCAGAAGCATTGTATTTAGGTTTAGATAATGTTGTAAATATGTATTTGCAAAAATTGAAGTAATAGAATTATGTTATACTCAAGAATTGAAGGAGAAGGCAAGCCACTATTAATCATCCACGGATTTTTAGGAATGTCTGACAACTGGAAATCTTTTGGCTCGCTTTATGCTGCCGAAGGTTTTCAAACGCACATGTTGGATTTGAGAAATCACGGAAAAAGCTTTCACTCGGATGATTTTAGTTACGATGTTATGTCGCAAGATGTTCTAGAATATTGCAAAGCAAATAATTTAGATAAAGTTGCTATCATAGGTCATTCTATGGGCGGAAAAGTTGCCATGTTATTTGCAACTACATATCCAGAAATGGTAGAAAAATTGGTGGTTGCCGATATTGGTCCAAAATATTATGCGCCTCATCATCAAGATATTTTTGCCGGATTAAATGCTGTAGATTTTTCAACCAAACCGAGCCGGACAGAAGTTGAAGAAACGTTGTTTCCATTCATTCCAGATTTTGGAACCAGACAATTCTTGATGAAAAACTTGTATTGGGTAGAACCTGGTCAATTAGATTTTAGATTTAATTTGAAAGTTTTTAATGTCAACATGGAAGTTATTGGAACAGCATTGCCCGAAGAAAATATTTTTGAAAAACCGACATTGTTTATTCGTGGCGGAAATTCAAGATATATTTTAGACACCGATTTTGAATCTATAAAAAAACACTTTCCAAAAGCTGTTTTTGAAACAATTCCCAACGTTGGACATTGGTTGCATGCCGAAAACCCTAAGCTGTTTTTTGAGGAAACGGCACGTTTTTTGAAATAAATTCGGTAATTTTATAAAACTAAAAACTAAATAAATGAAACTACTTATTAGAATTCTCCTTACATCGATATTAGTAATGGTAATTACGCACTTTTTCCCAAGCATAGCGTATGTAGATGGATTTACAACTTCTATAATTGTCGCGGTTGTTCTAGGATTGCTAAACTTATTTGTAAAACCAATCTTGGTGCTCTTCACCTTGCCAGTAACAATTTTTACATTAGGACTCTTTCTTTTGGTAATTAATGCTGTTATAATTTTATTATGCACTAAACTAGTAGATGGCTTTAAAGTTGACGGATTTCTAGGTGCGTTATTGTTTAGTATAATCCTTTCATTATCACAATCATTGGTGTTTGCGATTACAGGTGAAAACAAATAAAAATCAGTAAAATAAAAACTTGGTTGGGTTGCAAAAATGTACTAATTTTGCAACCCAATTTTATTATGTAAATTATTATCAAAATGATCATTCTTTTTAGCATTTATATTTACCGGCCTATTTCTTAAATATCTGGGAACGCAATGTTCTTTATTATAAGGTTGAATTATTTTTCCTT
>JAIEMH010000344.1 GCA_019752245.1 Flavobacteriaceae bacterium | reverse complement strand
TTCCATCACTTCTTTGGTTCTATTTCCTTTGGCAAGCATAATCATACTTCCGCCAGCTTTTTGGAATTCTTCTACATAAACGTCCATTCGTCCTGCTGTAGTTGGCCCGAAACTTCCTGATGGCATTCCGTCTGGTGTTTTTGCTGGTCCTGCGTAATACACAGGATGGTTTTTGAAATACTCTGGCATTGGTTTTCCTGCATCCAATAATTCTTTAATTTTAGCATGCGCAATATCTCTGGCAACGATTAAAGTTCCATTTAATTTTAATCGTGTTTTAATTGGATACTTAGATAATTCAGCTAAAATTTCAGCCATTGGACGATTCAAATCAACCTCAACTGCAGCTTCTAAATGTGGTGGAACTGCTGGTAAAAATTGCTGTGGATTTACTTCCAATTGTTCTAAGAAAACTCCATCTTTTGTGATTTTCCCTTTGATATTTCTATCAGCAGAACACGAAACTCCTAATCCAACCGGACAAGAAGCAGCGTGACGTGGCAAACGGATTACACGAACATCATGTGCAAAATATTTTCCTCCAAATTGCGCTCCAATAGCACTTTCCTGGCAATACAATAATACTTTTTTCTCCCATTCTAAATCACGAAAAGCTTGACCAGCCATGTTTCCAGTAGTTGGAAGATGATCAAAATATCCTGCAGATGCTTTTTTAACTGCCGATAAATTTGCCTCAGCAGAAGTTCCTCCAATTACTAAAGCTAAATGATATGGCGGACAAGCAGAAGTTCCTAAATCTTTAATTTTCTCGCGAACAAATTCTTCCATTGATTTTTCATTCAACAATGATTTTGTTTTTTGATATAAGAATGTTTTATTCGCAGAACCACCACCTTTTGTTAGAAATAAAAATTCGTAAGAAGCTCCTTTTTTGGCATAAATATCAATCTGTGCTGGCAAATTCGATCCTGAATTTTTCTCTTCAAACATCGAAATCGGAACAATTTGTGAGTAACGAAGATTTTTATTTTGAAACGTGTTAAAAATCCCTTTTGACAACCATTCGGCATCATCAACTCCTGTGTAAACATTTTCACCTTTTTTAGCCATGACAATTGCGGTTCCAGTATCTTGACAGGATGGAAGTTGACCTTCAACGGCTACAGATGCATTTTGCAATAAATTATAAGCTACGAATCTATCATTATCAGTCGCTTCAGGATCAGTTAAAATATTGTTTAGCTTTTGCAAATGTGCCGTTCGCAACATAAATGAAACATCGTTCATGGCTTCTTGCGCCATCAATTCTAATGCTTTCGGATCAACAGTTAGAATTTCTCTGTCGCCAAATTGCTCCACTTTTACGTAGTCAGAAGTAAGTTTTTTGTATTGCGTATCGTCTTTTAATATCGGATACGGATCTTGATATATAAAGTCCATTGTGAAATATTTTTGAAGTGTAAAGTTACGGAAAGTTGGTGGATTGAAGAAAATTAAGTTGTAGAATAAAGCACTAAAGAAACAATTATAAGAAATATAAAACCTATCCAAAAATTATCTTTTTGAATAACTTCATCAAATGATTTTGTTCCTAAATTAATTATCCAAATCAAGACATTACCAACAAAATGACAAACTAGATGGAAGAAATCGTACATATTACTATTTTACAAAAAACCAACTAGCCACAAAAATTGCAGTAATCACACAAATCAAATCTACTAAAAGCATTGTTCCAAGTGTGTAGCGTGTATTTTTAATTTTTACAGAACCAAAATAAACTGCAATTACATAAAACGTAGTTTCGGCACTGCATTGAAAAATAGAACTCAATCTTCCAGTAAGTGAATCTACTCCATACGTATTCATAGAGTCAATCATAAAACCTCGTGAACCACTTGAACTAAATGGGCGAAGCATGGCAACTGGAAGTGAATCTGTAATCTCTTTGCTTACTCCAATATTTGAAAAAGCAAACGAAATTCCATTACTCATTATTTCAAACAAACCGCTGTTTCTAAAGAATGAAATGGCAACCAACATTCCCATTACATAAGGAAAAATAGTAACTCCTGTTGTTAATCCATTTCTAGCTCCATTTACAAAAGTGTCGAAAATTGTGGTGCTTTTTTCTGTAAATTTCTTTTCATAAATGAATGAAAACACCAAAGTAAATCCGATAATTAATACCAACATTAATCCTGATAAATTGGACGTGAAAAAGTTTTTGCCAATTAAATCTAAGGTATTGATATAAAATAATAAACCAACTATAGCAGATACAATAGTCATTAAAGCAACTAATAAAGTAGCGCTTTTGAAATTAATTTTTTGTCGAATTCCTACAATAATCATTGCTGCAATGGTTCCAATAAATGATGTGATAATACACGGAAGCATAACATCTGCAGGATTTGCAGCATTTGCAGCAGCACGATATCCAATGATTGATGTTGGAATTAGAGTTAAACCTGCAGCATGAAGACACATAAACATGATTTGTGCATCGCTAGCTTTGTCCTTTTCTGGATTTAATTCTTGCAAACTTTCCATCGCTTTCAATCCAAATGGAGTTGCAGCTGAATCTAATCCTAGAAAATTAGCTGCAAAATTTAAAGTCATATAAGAAATCGACTCATGATTTTTAGGAACCGACGGAAAAACTTTAGAAAAAACAGGGCTTAATTTTCGAGCTAATTTTTCGGAAGCTCCAGAAATAATTAGCAATTCCATTAATCCGCAAAAGAAAGCCAAATATGCCATTAATGGTAAAACAATATCAAACAAACTAACTTTACAAGTAGGTAATAATCCGTCACTTTTTTGTTTTCCACTGAAGATTTTTACAGTTTTACTTGAGTAAACATAAGTTGTATCAAGATTCAAAGTATCGCGATTGATAACCATAGTTTTGTCTGGTGCTTTTGCAATACTGTCTTTGATAAAAGCTGGTAAATCTTGAATGTATTTTTCAGAAATTAAAATAGGATCGTCTTTTTTTCCATTTAAAACAAAGTCAATGGTATAGCTATTTCCTGCAAATAAACTGATGACAACAAAGACAATTGATGAAATGAATATAGCCAGCCAAAATCTACTTAATACCATGGTTTTTTTATATTTATAATTCTGATTCAAAAATCAACTTCAAAAATCAACTTCAATTTCAAAAACTTGACTTTTGAATTACTAATTATTTTTTGTTAATTATCATTTTAGACGCAATCGCTATTAATTCTTCAACTTCAATTAGAAGAAGAGTTCTAAGATCTTGGCTACCTTCATTTATATAATTTAATATTTTTAAGGAATTCCTAGATTCTTTTAGCTCTTTAACAACCAATGTTAGCTTGAATATCAAATCTTTATCAGTCACTGTTCCTTGAGATTCGCCAAAGTTTAATGAGGAACTTCCTGATGAACGGATAAGTTGATTTTTATAATATTCGTTTTCGTAGCTTTTATCCAATTTTCGTGTAAAGAAAATACATTCTCCTGCAAAACGAATTAATCTGTCATCAAAATTAAAAATTTTCTCACTAAAAGGATTTGATTCAAGCATAATAAATTGATTTTTGAAGTTGACTTTTGATATTGATTTTTTTACACGTGAATTATCTCGTCTTCAACCAATAAATCTTCTTTTCTAAAACGAAGGAAAACTTGTGCAACCGCTATAACATCTTTTTCGCAATAAGTCACAATTCTGTCGATGTCTTTTTCTACATAAAAAACGTGTCCAACTTGGCTTCCGTCGATGTCTCCTTTTGGAGAAGGAATTCCAAGGATTTTGGTAAGTAATTTTAAAGAGGTAAAATGCTTATAATCGCCAAATTTCCATAATTCTAAGGTATCAAGATGTGCGATTTCCCAAGGTTTTTTTCCGAATAAATTTAGCTTATTTGGAATACTTACTTGATTAATAATCATTCTACGAGCAATAAATGGGAAGTCAAATTCTTTGGCATTATGACCACAAAGAATATTTTGAGAGCCATCAAAATGATTGGCTAAAAGATTATTAAAATCTAACAATATCTTCTTTTCTTCTCCAAAGAAAGAAGTCACTCTAAAGTTTCGAATGTCACCTTTGGTAGTGAAATATCCAACAGAAATACAGACAATTTTTCCGAACTCAGCCCAAATTCCTGCTCTATCATAAAACTCTTCGGCGGTGAATTCTTCTTTGCGTTGGTATTGGGTTTTTAGTTCCCAAAGTTGTTTCATTTCATCGTCGAGCGAGTTGAAATTTTCTTCCAAAGGAACGGTTTCTATATCAAGAAATAGAATGTTGTCTAGGCGTATTTTTTCTATCATAATTATTTAATTAGATAATTTGTCAATGTGAAAATGAGAGAATTAAAACGAATGTAAAAAAAATTATAAGAATTTGTGTGATTCGAAGTAAACTTTTAGAATAAACTTTGTTGAAGCGTTGGGTTTTCGTGTTCAAGAAGCCATTTTTTTCGCCACAATCCACCAGCGTAACCTGTTAGTGATCCGTCCGTTCCAATAACTCTGTGACATGGAACTACAATCCAAAGTGGGTTTTTACCGTTGGCTGATGCTACTGCTCTAATAGCTTTTACATCACCGAGTTTTTTGGATAAATCCATGTAGGACATTGTTTTTCCAAAAGGAATATTGAGTAATTCTTGCCATACTTTTTGTTGGAAATCGGTGCCTTTTGGATTTAATTTAAAAGTGAAATTGGTTCGTTTTCCTTCAAAATATTCTTGAAGTTGTGACACTGCTTCTTGAAGTTCGTTTGGAATTGTTTCAGAAATTGAGCCTTCTGATAAAACAGAAATTACACTAATGCCGTTTTCATCACCTTCAATTTTAGTGATTCCGAGTGGTGAATTTATGAAAATAGTTTGTGACATTTATACCTTTTTGGAAAGTATAAATATATAAAAAAT
>JAIEMH010000099.1 GCA_019752245.1 Flavobacteriaceae bacterium | reverse complement strand
ATCTGTTGACGTTACAAAAGCAAATGATACAGGCGTAAGAGCCTTAATTGATTTGACAAATAATGTCAAAACTACAGGAAAGATAAAAGGTAAAATCAAAGTAAATCCAAAAGGATATGGTAGAATTTTAGAATTTTCTATTGGATTTACACTTAATACATAATTGCTATGAGTTTTAATAGTAGAGAATACGAATGGGCTGATATAACAGTTTCTGCTGGTGGAATTGATTTGGTTACAATTCGTGCAATAAAAGCTAAAAAGAAAGTTGAGCAAGAAGCAGTATATGCTAAAGGTGGTGAGCCTTATGCAATTCAAAAAGGGAACTCTTCTTATGAAGGTGAAATGGAACTTTTGAAAAGTGGATTTGATCAACTTGAAGATGCTGCAGGAGGTGATATTACAAAAGCAAGATTTGACGTACTTGTTCATTATGGCGATCCTTCTAAAGGTGATGTTATGAGAACAAATAAAATTACGGGTGTATCAATTGGCGAATGTGAGGAAGCGGCAAAACAAGGAGATAAGTTTATGCCTGTAACTATTCCATTTATGGCACTTGGAATCAAAAAAAATATATAACAAAAAGTCCTGAGCAATCGGGACTTTTAAAATAAAACAAACAAAAATGAATACTGAAGAAACAACAAAAGGAGCAGTTTCAGAAAAAACTGCAACACCAGAACAATTAGCGGCTTGGAAAACTCAATATGGCGAATTCTTTGGAATCGTCATTGAAGATAAAGTTTGCTATTTAAAGAAACCAGATCGTAAAGCTTTAAGCTTTGCCTCTCAAGTAGGTTCTGACCCAATGAAGTTCAACGAAGTTATTTTAAAAAACTGTTGGATTGGTGGTGACGAAGAAATACTTACAGATGATAGCTTATTCTTAGCAGCATCATCAAAATTGGATCAAGTAATTGAATTCAAAAAAGCCGAATTAGTAAAGTACTAGAGTCATCAGAAGTTGACGAAAAAGACTGGCTTCGTGTAACAAATGCTCAATTGCGCTATTATATGAGTATAGCCAATCCTGATGACTTATCTGATGAAGAATGGGCGCAGCGATACAAAGAATTAGAATTTATTAGAAAAAAAGAAAACCATAAATGAGCAATACCTTAAGTTATATTATTCAGATTAATAGCAACTTTGATAAGGTTAACTCCTCATTTAATAAGTTTGAAACCAACGTTCATAAAGGTATTGATAAAATCCAAAAGCAATTAAATAGCGTCAGTTTGAACGCTATGATTCAAAACATAAGTGCTGCTGCAGATGGTTTAAATTCTTTAAATGATCCTGGAATAAAGTTGAGCTCTAGTTTAGCTGATTTATCAGCAATTACTGGACAGACTGGAAAGGGACTAAAAGAAATTGAAGGCTATGCTCGTGAAAATGCAAAAACTTTTGGTGGTTCTGCAGCCGATGGCGTAGAAGCTTATAAATTAATTTTATCACAGCTTACTCCAGAGATAGCAAAACAACCTAAAGCATTGCAGGCAATGGGTAATTCAGTTGCCACGCTTTCTAAAACTATGGGCGGCGATACTGTCGCAGCAACTGAGGTTTTAACAACTGCTATGAATCAGTACCAGGTTTCAATGACTGATCCAATTCGCGCCTCTAAAGATATGTCATCTATGATGAATATCATGGCGGCATCCGCTAAGGAAGGTTCTGCGGAATTGCCGCAAATTAAATCAGCATTAGAACAAAGTGGTTTAGCCGCAAAAACTGCAAATGTTTCATTTGCCGAAACTAATGCTGCTATCCAAGTTTTGGATAAAGCAGGTAAAAAAGGAGCTGAAGGAGGTGTTGCCTTGCGTAACGTAATGGCAACTTTATCAGAAGGAAGATTTTTACCTAAAGATGTAAAAGCCGAATTATCATCCGCTCTTGTCGACATTAATAAATTAGGAGATAGATCTAAAAGTTTAAAAGAACGATTAGAACCTCTTAAAAAAATAATGAATGACCAGGCCTTAGTTACTAAGTTATTTGGTAAAGAAAATAATGCAGCGGCAATAGCATTAATTTCTGGAAGTGAAGAAATGGGACGTTTAACTGGAGTAGTTCAAGGAACAAAAACGGCATATGAACAAGCCGCAATTGTTATGGAAACTCCGCTCGAGAAAAACAAAAGATTACAAGCTCAGATTGATGATTTTAAAATATCGCTTTTTAACTCAACCTCAGGTTGGTTAGGTTATGCAAATGTAGTTGGTAGTACTGCACAAACTTTTGGAAATTTAATGCCTATTTTTTCTGGAGCAGGTAAAGTTTTTTCTACGCTTACAAGTGCTACAAAAATGCAAGCATTGTGGACAAGTATAGTAACAGGAGCTACTAGCTTATGGACAGGAGTTCAAGCTGCATTTAATGCGGTAATGGCCTTGAATCCAATAGTTTTAATTGTACTTGCAGTAATAGCTCTTATCGCTGCAATTGTAATTGTGGTTAATAAAACAGAAGGTTGGGGAAAAGCATGGAAGCACACAATAAATGGCGCTAAATTGTTATTTATGGCTTATGTAGAAACTATAAAAGCTAACTGGAATACTGTAGTTAACGGGTTTATGATTGGAATTGATAAGATACAGATTGCCTGGTATAAGTTCAAAAATGCAGTTGGTTTAGGTGATAAAAATGCAAATACTGCTGAAATAGCAAAGCTTAATAAAGATGTTGAAGCTCGAAAAGAATCAATAAAGGCAGGCTATAAAAAAGCTGGAGCAATGGCTGTAGGAGCCGCTACAGAATTTAAGGCAGCTTATGAAAGTGTTAAGTGGAAAAAAGAAAGTAAAACCACAACAAAAGATGGAATTAGTGAGGCAAATATTCCTGGTACTGACTTTGGTAAAGGTGGCGATATAGGTGGAGGTTCTGGAGGTGGTAAAGTTCAAAAGTCTAATGAAGCTGTTGCCACTGGTGGAACAAAACATAATTATTTTAACATAACAATTCACGAAGTAAACGGATTGAAAGATGTAGTAATAAGTGCGAAAGATGCAGCCGTGAAAGCTGGTGATCAAGTAGCGGATGAATTATTAAGAGTTATAGCAATGGCATCAACAGCAACAGGATCATAATGGCATTAACAAATCAAGATATAATTTTTGCAAGTTTAATGGGAAGTAAAGCTGTAGCAACTTATCAAAGAACTCAACTGGTTCAAAATGAGTTAAGCAAACACGTTTTACCAAATATTCCTTTTTTGCCTTTGCAGCAGAATGAAAGTTCAATTTCTAATGGCAGCATTAATCCATCATTTAGAATTAATCAAGCTGATGCCGAAACTCCTGAAGAAAAACAGTTCTTTCCATTATCGTTTAGTTTTACTCAAGGTGGACAAAAATGGTTGTTTCCATACGAGCCAATGTTAAATACCAGTTCTGGTAATAATATAGTGAAACGCAATGTTGCAAAACAGGGTGAAAAACTTGTTGGGACAATCAAAGAAAGATGGTCAAGAAAAGATTTTGATATTCAAGTTACTGGAGTTTTAATGGGAAGTTTAATTAGTGGTTCTGTCGAGGATTGCTTCCCAAAAAAACAAATGGTCGAACTTTTTGAATATTTGAAACATAACAAAGAGTTCTTTATCTATTCTGAATTACTAGAAATTGAAGGTATTACAAAAGTAGTAGTAGAAGATTATAGTTTTCCGTTTACAAAAGGCGAAAATGTACAAGCATACGATATTAAATTAGTAAGTGATAGTTCCTATAGCTTACTAATAAAAGAAGAATTTTAAGATTATGCGATTATTTAAATCGCTCTTTATCTTGCTAATCGGGATGATTAGTTTGACTGTTACGGCTGCCAACCACAGCACTCAGGAGCAAAAGCAAAAAACGGTTATCCAAAAGGAGTTTCAAAGTCCTGTTGTTGTTGTAAATACATTATCTGATGATTTTGTTTTTATAAATGATAGTGTTGTTTCTATTGAAAATCAAACACATTATTTGTTTAAAAATTACAACGAAAGCACTAACACATTAGCAATTATTACAGATGTTGGTTGGCAATTGTATGGTAAAAATTATAAACAAATACCCTATAAAGAAAAGTTGCTTGAGAATTACAATTTATCGTTTAAAAGCAAATTCAATTATTTGGAATATTTATCCAGGCACAACTGCTAAAGCAAAATAAAATATAGTGAAAGCCATCTAGCAATGGATGGCTTTTTTTAAAACTTGAAAAATGTATAACATCATTTGGGACATAAAGTTTAAAACTGAAGGTATAACCTATTCTCTTCAAACTGTTGCAAGTATTGATATTGAATGCTCGGTTGATAATCTTGCAGATACTGCTACAATAACGCTTCCAGAAGCTGTTATGAATCAAGTTTTAAATATTGGTGATCAAGTTAAAAGAGGTTCAGAAGTTTTTATTAAAGCAGGTTATGATAAAACGTTAGTAACTGAATTTATTGGATATGTTCAAGATATAGTAACCAACGATAGTTCTTTAAAAATTAAATGTGAAGATGCACTATTTCTATTTAGAAAAGGCGTTAAAGATGTAGAGTTGAAACCTACATCGTTACCAAAAATAGCACAACTTTTAATTGATCAGATTGACCCAACATTTAAACTAGTTTGTGATTATGACATTACTTATGAAAAGTTTGTCATTCATCAAGCAACAGGTTATGATGTATTGAAAAAATTAGCTGAAGAAACAAAAGCAAATATTTATTTCAATTCCGAAAAAAAACAATTACATATTCATCCTCCTTATTTAGAGAAAGGTGGCGAAGTAATTTATTCGATGCAAGTAAATATCGAAAAAAGTTCTTTAGAATTTAAAAAAGCAACTACTTCTTTTTCTAATGAATCAGATAATTCACGTTTAAATTCAGTATGATTATTTTCCCCAGTTAGTTGAAGTTTATTCATATTGGTTACCTTAAAACCGTGCATAAAAAATAAGTTA
>JAIEMH010000270.1 GCA_019752245.1 Flavobacteriaceae bacterium | reverse complement strand
AAACTTGATGTTCCAGATACAACAACACCGCTCTGCTTGGCTTCATTTTCTTGTTCACATATTTTAATTATGTCTGCAAACAGAAATGGATTTGATGTGGTTTTTTTATTTCCTAATCCTGCATTTTTAAGAGTTGGACCTAAATAATTCTTTAAAAAATCTCTTTCCTCTTCTGCCGAAAATATACAAGATTCCCAAATTTGTTTTGCCATTGGTTCGTTTTGAACGGTCAATCCCCAAACAGGCAATCCTTCTTTTTCTAATGCATTTATATATTTTACATAGTAATTTGCCCAAGATTGGTTGTATTTAGGCAATAATTTTCCGCCTAAAAGCATGTTGTTATTATCTTTCATAAAAGCTGGCGGCGACCACGGACTGATATAGAAAGAAGCATTTTTTCCTATACGATTCATCACTTTTTTAAGAAGCGGAATTTTATAGCGTTTATCAACATCAATGTTAAATGTTTTTAGAGCTGCATCACCATCTTGAATATAAGTATACATTTCTGAACTAAAGTCGCAACTGTTCATGTTGGTTCTAACTATAGTGTATCCAATACCTTTATCAGTACTATAATAAGCATTTAGAAACTCTTGTTGTTTGTCTGGCGATAATTTTGCAAAAACCTCAGCACTTGCATCAGTAATTGCTCCTCCAATACCTAAAAAAGTTTGATATTTTTTATCAGGATAAACAAAAATACAGGTTTGTGTTTCTAAAGGCTGTTTCATTTCTGAAAAGGCTAAATTATCTGTTTTTGATAATTTTAAATTTGTACTATCTGCTGTAGTGTATACAGTTATAAGTTTATTTTTTGTAGAAAACGGAACAACGGCTGCAACTTTTTTGTTTTGTGAAAAAAGTGCTATAGTTGAAAATAAAAATAGGATTGGAACTATTTTGTTCATAGATTTTTTTTTTAATTTTTTAAAAAACGTAAGTAGCGACAGAACCGCCATTAAGTGTTGTTGTTACCCATTTACCATTGTATTTAATATTGAAAATTTCTGACGACGTGCCATCATTTTCTACTATTAAAGCTATTTTACCAGATGGTGTTTTAAAAGCTACATTATTCAAATTTCCTGATTGACTGGAGCCAATTCTTACTGATCCTGCAGGAACAAATTTAGAAGCATGCGCAATAATATAATAAGCTACATTTTTTTGGTAAGCATCACTACCATTGATAGTTATAGCTCCTTTACAAGTTGTACAACCTCCAGGAGTATTTGGTCCATAAGCTCCGTTATTAGCTAAGTTCCATTCTAGGGCATTTTTGCTCCAATTTCGCATTGAGCCGATAATTACATTTTTTAGATGCCACTTTAAATCGCCACCAAAACTGCCACTTGAAGCTGTATACTGTTCAGTAAAATAAATATTTTTTGTTGGAAAAGAATTATGAACCGTTGACAATGCTGAAATATCTCCTGCATATAAATGAAAAGCCGATCCATCTACAAATGCATTTGCCGTTGCATCAGACAAAACTGTTATTGGATATTGTGGTACATCGCAATTGTGGTCATAAGCAACAATTTTTGTAGTAATCCCGGCTGTTTGAAAAGCTGGTCCAAGATGATTTTTAATAAAATCTGCTTGTTGCAAAGCCGACATGTATAAACTTGGATTATTTGCTGGATTTAAAGGTTCATTTTGAGGTGTAATTGCATTAATCGTAATGTTTTGAAGCTTCATTTGTTGAATATATTTAACAAAATACTGCGCATAAGTAGCATAATACTGTGGCTGAAGACTACCTCCTATTGTACTATTATTATCTTTCATCCAAACTGGTGGCGACCATGGTGCAGCCATTATTTTTATATTTGGATTAATCAATAAGATCTCTTTTATAAGTAGAATTAATTGATTGTCTGGAGTCAAACTAAAATTAGTTAAATTAACGTCTGTTTGTCCGGCTGGCATATCATCATAAGAAAAAACTGTATTATTCAAATCGGAAGCTCCAATACTAATCCTTAAATAACTGACTCCTATTGAACTGGTTGACGAACCGAAAAGCTCTTGTAAAAGCTGTTGTTTTTTGGAAGAAGTTAAAGAGTTTATAACATCTACGCTTCCGCCAGTTAGTGTATAACCAAAACCATCAATTGCTTGAAAAATTTGAGTATCATTAACTTCAATATTGGTATAAGTATTATAATTTGTATTGAATCCAAGAATTGTAGTCTGTTTTTCAAGTTTTACTGACTCGTCAGAATTAGTTAGCCAAAAGTCAACTTCGTTTGTTACAGGTGTTGGTGTTGGTGCAGGCGATGAATTATCTGAAGATTGAGCGCAACTCACTAAAATTCCGGTTAGTGATGCTACAATTAGCAATTTTATGTTTCTATTTTTTTTCATTTTTCAAATTTAATTTTATGCAAAAAGGAAAATAATTTATTGAATACCCTGAGTTTTCATAACTAAATCAATCCTTTTTAATTATTAGTTTTAAAGTATTTAAAACCATTAAAAGTCTTTAGCATTCGACAAGACTTTAAACATTATTATCCATCAAAGCTTCTACTAAGCACTAATAGAAGCTATTAATGGACAAACTAACTTAAACAAAATATTATTGATAGACTCTAACATAATCTATTTCAAAAGTTGATGAAATAAAATTAGGATCTATGGTTCCACCCCAACCGCCCATTGCAGTATTCAGTATAAAAAAGAAATTACTATTAAATGGTAAGCTAGTTGTATTAGTTAAATTGTAATATAAATTATTATCTACATAGAATTTTATTGATGTTTCGCTCCAATCTAAAGAATAAACATGAAACTGTGTAGTAGCATTTGTGATAGTTGTAATACCAGAATTAGAGTTACCACCAAAATTGTTTGGACTGTGCAGAGAACCATGAATTTGGCCAAGATTATTTCCTAAATGTTCCATAATGTCAATTTCTCCACATGCTGGCCAACTAACCGAAGAAATATTCTCACCAAGCATCCAAAGTGCCGGCCAAGTTCCACCACCAGCAGGTAATTTAGCTCTTATATCTATTCTTCCGTATTTAAAAGAGAATTTACCTTGCGATTTTAATCTTGCAGATGTGTAACTACTTCCTCCATAATTTTCTTTAATTGTAACAATTTTTAAAACTCCATTTGAAACAAATGAATTTTCTGCACGATTTGTATAGTTTTGAACCTCATTATTTGACCAACCGTTATTGCTTCCTATATCATAACCCCATTTTGAACTGTCTGGAGCACCATTAGTATCAAACTCATCACTCCATAATAATTGAATGGTTTTGTAAACAATCAAAGTTTTATTTCCTGTTGTAAATTGGCTTCCGTTATAAGCAGAAACGGTAATATTGTGCGTGTTTGTTCCTACTTGAGAAAAAGTATGACTAAAAATTCCTGTTGTAGATTCTATTAATTGATTTCCAATTAAAATTTTGTAAGATGTTGCGTTGGTTGCTGTAATATTAAAATTTACTACACCACTTCCGTCACCATTAGGGTTTATTGCTGAAGTACCAACAATTTCTGTATTAATGACCAAATTAGAAGGAGTTACTAAGTTAGCATTGTTTCCATTACTCCCATTTTCACTACTGCAACTTGTTATTAAACAGATAAAGCAAATTAATAATGTAAGGATACTATAAATTGCTTTGTTAATATTATTATTTTTATTGGCCTTCATATTGATTTTTTTTGTTTAAAAATCCAAATTGCATAAATAATATTATGCAATTTGGATACTATTAAATTAAACTCCTCTAAACTCTACATTATCAACAGAAATTCCTCCTTGCAAATTTTCTCCACCACATTTAATCACAAGATAAATTACACCGGTTGTTGTAGCTGTAAAAACACCATCGTTTTGCACAGTACCACTATCACTGCATCCAATGTTAGAAATTTTTCCAGAAAATGGTGTGCCACCACAACCTGCCCAAGTATTGATATTGCGTTTTTTTCCACCAGCTGAATAATCATTGTTTTGAACTGGCATTGTAGATGAAGCATAAACTTCGAACCAAGTATTGGAAACACCAGTTGTTGAAGAACAAATCATATCTATAGAATATGTTTTACCAGCAACTACATTAATTGCTTGATAAAATGCTTGCTGGTTCCATCCACCACCAGTAACTGTTGCTTTTCCATTGGCAAATGCCCAATTAGTTCCAGAAGCACTAATATTTAGAACTGTCCAATTGCTTATATCTGCTGCTGTTTCAAATTTACCACCAACAACTAAATTTCCTGAGTTTGGGTCGGAAGTTGCTACATTTATAGTTTGAGTTGCAACAGTACCTACAACACCTCCTTGTCCATATACTTTATGCTTTACAACATAAGTTCCTGCATCGGGCAAGAAAATATTTTGTAAATCTGTACCATTAAAAAATCCTGCTCCATCATCTAAATCCCATTTGGACAAGATATTATTTTTGTTATTGCCTGTCAATGTAAATCTATTTGTAGATACATTAGTCACAGTAAATGAACCATCTAAATTTGATGGATTCAAGCCATTACCATCTCCAGCATCTTCTGGTTGACAAGCCGAATTTAAACCTAAAAAAGCAACTGCTGCAATTAGTTTTATACTATTTGATATTGAATTAAATTTCATATTTATAAAATTTTAAACAGATTAATAATTTGGATTTTGTTGCAAAATAGTATTTGCCATTTCTTGTAAAGGAATAGGGAAGATTTCATTTTTTCCGGCAATAAAACCTCTACTTCCTAAAACTGAAGGAGCATCACCCCAACGAACTAAATCAAAAAAGCGTTGACCTTCACCTGCTAATTCTTTTCTTCTTTCTGCTTTAATTGCAGCTAATGAAACTGGGACAGAAGTTAATCCAACTCTTGCGCGAACTGCGTCTAATAATGCTTGAGCTCTTGCACCTGTTCCGCCTAGAGCTTCTGCTTCCATTAAGTAAGAATCGGCTAAACGAATTACATAAGAATTTTGTT
>JAIEMH010000013.1 GCA_019752245.1 Flavobacteriaceae bacterium | reverse complement strand
ATCTCGATGTCAATTGCAGTTCTTCTTTTGTTGGATTTTCAATATTAATTTACTTAAACGACGAAGAAATAAACCAATACATTTCTAGTTCATTTTCTTACATTGATCAATTAGTCAACGATGTTCAACAGCATACTCTTAGCAAATATAAAGAACGAAATCTATCGGTTATATTAACAAAGAGGTTAGTGATTCTATAGATAATTGGAGACAAACAACTAAAATTTAATCTAATTATAGTGGTTTGAAAATTGTAACTACTGATACCAGAAATCAAAATGTAAATTGTGGCATGCCTCCAGTTGCACTTTTTGTTTTTGATTTTTTTATGCTACTTTTACTTTTAATTACAATTCTTATACAATTCCCAGTTCGTAAAGAAAAAATAAAACCAAATCATAGCTACACAAAAATCATTTTATTCGTAATAATTTTACCTTATAATAAAAATTATGAACTTCTTCAAAAAAATATTCTCTTCTAACAAAGAAACAACCAATCAAAACAAAAGCGGTGAAGAACAATCGGGAATCAAAGAGATTTTCACTGATGCTTATTTTGCAAAACGCTATACCGAAATCAACATTGATAACGAAAAAAACATAGTTGAGGGTTGTTTCAAAATGATTGAAAGTTATTATTTGGATAATAAAATAGAGCGCAACGTTGAAAATCCGATAAATCATCCAGCCAATTTAGACCAAATTGTAGAAAACGGAATGGGTTTTCACATGTATTGTAAAGCGTTTGATCAAGAAGACAGTCAAATAACTTTTATGTTGGCGTATGCTTTTGCTGAATTTTTAATTAAAAACAACAACTTCAAATTTTATAAAGACAGTGAACCTGAATTTCCAATGCGATCAATGACTTTAAAACTCGATATTAATGGAGCCGTTTTATCATTGTACCCTTTTGAATATGCATTGAAAGTGCTAAATAACGAGTCAAGATTTGAGTCCTTATATGATAAAATAAAAACTCAAACTCTAAACATGCCCAATATGAAAGACGATTTCATGAACAATTTGAGGGAAAATAAATAATGAAAGAGCTTAACCAATTAATTTCTTCTTTAGAATCTAAAGTTAAATTACATCAGAAAATAAACGCTTCAGTTTCCAATTCAACTGTTGGTTGGCAAATAGAACACAGTTTAATAACTATTTATAAAGTTGTAAATGTTTTAAAAAACTCCAATCCAAACGATTACAAATGGAAATTTAATAAATACAAACTACTTATTACTTTACTTGGATTTTTTCCAAGAGGAAAAGCCAAAGCTCCAAAAATAGTTTTACCCGATGAAAACATAACAGAAGAAACATTAAATAATAGTTTAGAAAAAGTAAAAAAAGCCTTGTACGATTGGGATTCATTAAATAAAAACGCCCATTTTCCACATCCCTTTTTTGGTAATTTAAATAAAAAATCAACAATGTGGTTTTTGAATATGCACACCAACCATCATTTGAAAATTATAAATGATATCTGTAAAGCATAATTTTAAATCATAAAATGATTAAAAAATCAATTTAATTTAGATTTCTCCAATAAATGTAAGACCTTTGCACACTTTTATTTAAGGACTTATTATATGAAGAAGAAAATAGAAATTCTTGCTCCTGCAAAAGATTTAATTCACGGAATGGCAGCAATAAATAGTGGTGCCGATGCTGTTTATATTGGTGCACCACAATTTGGAGCTCGTTCCAATGCTACCAATTCAATAGAAGATGTAGCGGAATTAGTAAAATATGCTCACCTATTCAACGCTCAAGTTTTTGTTGTTATCAATACTATATTATATGATAACGAATTAGAAACTTGTCGAAAAATGATTTTTGAACTGTATGATATTGGTGTTGACGCACTTATCGTTCAAGATATGGCAATCATGGAAATGGATTTACCTCCAATAGTTCTTCATGCAAGTACACAAGCCAATAATCGTGATGCCAATAAAATAAAATTCCTGAAAGATGCCGGAATGAAACGTGTTGTTTTGGCGCGTGAATTAAATTTGCATCAAATAAAAGAAATCAGTGAAGCAAGTGATGTTGAATTAGAATTCTTCGTTACTGGTGCATTGTGTGTTTCCTTTAGCGGAAATTGTTACATGAGTGTTGCCAATGGTGAACGTTCTGCTAATCGCGGTTCATGTGCACAAAACTGTCGTTTGCCCTACAATTTAATTGATGGTCACGGAGATACTTTAATCAAAAACAGTCACTTACTTTCTATAAAAGATTTTGATGTTTCTGATCAAATTCCGAATCTTATTGAAGCCGGAGTTATTTCATTTAAAATTGAAGGACGATTGAAAGATATCGTTTATGTCAAAAATAATGTGTCTTATTTACGCCAGAGATTAGATGCTTTTCTAGAACAAAATGGTGATAAATATCAAAAAGCTTCATCAGGAAAATGTACTTACACTTTTGAATCTTCTTTAGATAAAAGTTTCAATCGTGGTTATACCGATTATTTTGTAAACGAAAGACATCAATCCATTGGTTCTTGGGAAAGTCCAAAATCAAAAGGTCAATACATTGGAAAACTAATTAAAACGGTTGGAAATTCTTATGAAATTGAAAACGGTCATTTATTAAATAATGGCGATGGACTTTGTTTCATAAACGAAAACAACGAAGCTGACGGAATTTATGTAAACCGTGCCGAAAATGGATTTGTTTTTCCGAATGTTCTAAAAGAAATTAAAGACGGAACTTTTATTTATAGAAATAACGATGCTGCTTTCATCAAAATTGTAGAACGTGAAGACAGTGCCGTTAGAAAAATCAGTACTTCATTATTATTATTTGAAAACGAAAATGGTTTCGAATTAACGGCAACTGATGAAGACGGAAATGTAAGTTCAGTAACCTTAGTTCATCCAAAAGAAACTACTAAAAATAATGAATCGATAGAAGAAAATTTCAAAATAAACTTAGCAAAAACTGGTTTCACACCTTATGTTGCCGATGAAATAAGTGTTGTTTTCTCTCAAAATTGGTTCCTTCCTATTTCAAAAATCAATGAAATGCGAAGAACAGTTTTCGAACAATTATCAGAAATTAGATTAGCAAATTATCATAGAGAAGAACATCAATTGGTAAAAACATCACATCCTTATCCAGAAACCAAATTGGATTTTATGTACAATGTTGCCAATAAATTAGCTAGAAAATTCTACGAACGTCACGGCGTAACCGAAATTGAAAAAGCATTCGAATTACAATGGGATCCAGGAAAATCTCGTGTAATGACTACCAAATATTGCATCAAATACGAATTAGAAAAGTGTCCAAAATATCATAAAGATACGATGGAAACAAAACTAAAAGAACCATTAGTATTAAAACAAGGCGAATTAGAATACAAACTAAAATTCAATTGCAAACCTTGTGAGATGGAAATTTGGGAAAAAGATGCCGAATTTGAAATTGAAGAAGATTAATTAAGTTTAAAGTCGACAATTTTAACATCCAAAAATATATTATGACTAAAAGAGTTATGCTATTTTTTACCTTATTTATTGCACTAACATCATTTGCACAAGAAGGTAAAAAAAATGAAAAAGCTGTTATTAAAACAAACATATATTGTGATCATTGCAATGAATGTGAAACATGCGGCCTAAATTTCAAAGACAATATGCTCAAAATTAATGGCGTAAAGATGTATGAACTTGACCAAGAAAAAATGACGCTAACTGTTTATTATAATGGCAAAAAAACAAATTTACAAAAGATAAAAACTGCCATTTCTAAATTAGGTTACGATGCCGATGAACTAAAAGCCGACACCATCTCTTATGAAAATTTAGATGCTTGTTGCAAAAAAGCATAACTCTATAAAAACAAAATCTAACAAAGGATAATGATTCAAGTCTAACTAATCATTATCCTTTTTTTATATCTTTATCCCAACAAACAAATTTTAATTATGAATAAAAAAATCATACTGTTCTTCAGTTTATTTCTTGCGATTTCAACTCAAGCACAATTAAAAAAAATCACGCTCGAAGACGGAGTTCTTCAGCAAGGAAGAAAATTCGGAGCCGACAAACTAACTGGATTTCAATGGATTCCAAACACAAACAAATACGTTTATTATACGGATGCTTGGAGCAAAATGATGTCTGCAACTACAATTGATTCTAAAGCGTCTGAACTAGTAACTTTATCTGATGTAAATGCTGCTTTAGGAACAAAACTTAAGAATTTCTTCGGCACACAATGGGTTGATGCAACTACCCTTCTAGTATCTGAAAACGGAAAGTATTATACTTATTCGTTAGCTTCCAAATCTGGAAAAAACATTCAGACTGCTTCAGAAAATGCAAACAATCAAACTTTTGATTCTAAAAAAGAAAACTTGGCTTTTACAGAAGAGAACAATTTGTATTTCTTCAATAAAAATAAAGAGAAAGTTGCTGTAACATCCAATTCTGATAAAAATATTGTTTCTGGACAAACTATTTCTAGAAGTGAATTTGGAATTTCTGGCGGAATTTTTTGGTCACCAAAATCAACCTACTTAGCGTTTTACCAAAAAGACGAAACCGAAGTTGCCGATTATCCTTTATTAGATATAACTGAAACTCCGGGTAAATTGGTGAACCTTAAATATCCAATGATTGGCCAAAAATCGGAAAAACCTAGAGTCGGAATTTATAATTTAGCTTCTGGAAAAACAGTTTTTATCGCACCAAAAAGTGGTAATGTAAATGATTATTTAACCAATCTTTCTTGGTCATCAGACGAAAAATATGTTTTGATTGCTGAATTAAATCGCGGTCAAAACGATATGAATTTAAATGTTTATGATGCAAACACTGGTGTTTTTGTAAGAACAATTTTGAACGAAAAAAACTCCAATTGGGTTGAACCAGAACACGATGCTTATTTTCCAAATGCCAATTCTAATAATTTTATTTGGTTTAGCGAAAAAGACGGTTTCCAAAATCTATACTACTACTCTATTGAAGGAA
>JAIEMH010000304.1 GCA_019752245.1 Flavobacteriaceae bacterium | reverse complement strand
CAGCATTGTTGGCAGAAGAAAACGGTGGTGACACCAACAGAGACGAAAACCCTGATGCGAATGCGTCTAAATTATCGCTTGAAGCTCAAATTTCTGCATTAAGTAAACAGCATGAAGCTTTGGTGAAAAAACTAATGGCTGAAGGTGTTGGAGATACGGGTAAAGTAATTAACCTTAATGGTGCTAAACAAATGAGAACTCACAATTCTACACACTTAAATGCTACTGGATTTAGTTTTGATGCCTTTGAGCAACGTTCTTGGAATGCTATTGCTGCAGGAATAAAAGCAGGTAGTTCTGACTTTAATCAAAATGTAGACATTCCTTTATTGCAAGGTGATATTGAGCATTTTGTTAGACAAAATCCTAAAGTTTTAGAATCAATTTTTGATGATATCGAAGGATTACCAAAAGATTGGGCAAAACAAACTGGAATCATTGATCGTGTTGTTAATGGATTAATTACACCTAGTGAAGTTACTCAAGGTAACAATGGTACTTGGCAGCCAAAAGGTAAGGTTTTAATTGAAGCTGAAGCTGGTCAAGTATTCGATAAGAAAATTGACATTACTTTAACTGGAGCGAAATTAAAACAGATTGAGAAATCTTGGATTACTTTCATGAATGGTTCTGATGGTTCTCACCCATGGAAAACAACTTTCGTTGGATTCTTATTGGCTGAATACATTAAACAAGCTGCTCTTGATTCAAGAATCGCTCAGGTTAATGGAATCTATGTAAAAACTCCCGATGGAATTACCGGAGATAACATAAATTCACAAAATGGTTTACGTTGGTTATGGTGGTATTTTAGAGATGTAGAGAAAAAATTCAAACCATTTGATATTGGTGAACCTACTGCAGAAAATATTGTAGATTATATTGAGCAAATGATTAATGGTATTCCGGAACATAAAAGAAATCAACAGGGCTATGAAATTCAATTGTCTCATGCTTGGTTAAAATTATATCGTTCTAGAGCTGGAGAATTATATCAATTAAATTTCAATACTGATTCTGGTAAATATGAGTATAAAGAATCTTATCCAGTGGATAGACCAAACTTTAAATTCCAACCTTTATTGGACCAAACTAATACTAAATTCATTGGTATTACTAAGTCTAAAAATGTTGAAGAATTACAGTATTTAGAAAAAGAGAAAAACCAATTCACATTAACTAGAGATAAAAGAGATACTAATATCTTCGCTGACTTTAAGGAAGGAATCCGTTTTATCCAAGTTGGTAGGTTATTACAAGCTGGTGATCCAAAAGAATTCGAATATCAAATGTTATACTCAAACACTGCTCCTATTTTTGCAAGTGATGTGAAAGTTCCTTTATTTGATAAAGAATCTACTATTGTAGAATTGAAATATCCTCAGTTCTATCCACATATGAGAATCGTTCAAAACGATTATAGCTCAAATATTACTAGCATTGTTGGTGGTAAAGCAGGTATGGTAGTTTCTGTAACTGGATTGGCAACTTTAGGTGCTAATAGATTAGTAGTTGATGGCGGTAATTTAAACTTAGCTTCTGATTTCCATTTGAACACTGGCGGAACTTTAACAATGATCGTGTTAGCTGATGGAAGTCTAAAAGAACTTTCTAGAACTGCTGCTCCTACTACTGCTGCTATAACTGATAAAACATTTGCGACCGCTACATTAGATGCAAAAGAAGGCTCTGTGTTTAGATTTAATGGAGGTGTTACTACTGCAATTACTTCTATAATCAATGGTGTTGAAGGCAAACAAATTACCATTTACGGTACTGATGCTGCCGGTGTAGATGTAACCTTAAGCGATACTGGTAATATCAATGTAGATTCTAACTGTACGTTAGGAGTTGCAACACATTATATCCAATTATCACTTGTAAATGGTGTATGGTATGAAACTAAACGTGTAACTGCTTAATTTTATATAGATTATGAAAGTAAATTTAAATAAGCAACAAGGAAATTCATCTCCTGGAGCAGCTGCTCCAAAAAATGAAATTGTCATTATTGAAGTTTTAGAAGATTTCGTTTTTCCTGCAACTGACGAAACTGGAATTGAGATTATAGGTAACTTTATTTTACCTGAAGATGATAAAATGGTTAAGCTGTATTCGACAAAATCGAAAACTGAAGCTTCAATGGAAACTGAAGGAGAAGAAGACTCTTTAAGTTTTAAATCAATGTTTAAAGCTCAGCATCCAGGGAATAGAGCTGAAGTGAAAAAATTTGTACAGTTCTGGACTGGTAAAAGTGTAATCGTTTTACACAAAGCATGTGGTGATGATTATTATGAAGTTATGGGAACTCCTTGTTCTCCATTACAATTAAAGTCTACTAAAAAAGATGATAATGACGGCAGATTTTGGTCATTTTCTTTTGAACCGTTTGCTAAATCTGGATTTGTTCCAAAAGAATACCGTGGTGCTTTAGTGTTTGCTGAACCAACTCAAGTTGATGATGTAACTGCTATTAACTTAACACCTGCTAATGGTTCTTACTATAAACTTCCTTCTTTAGCTGTTACTGATGTTATGGAATTTGCATCAATAACTTTAGATCATGGAAAAGTAGTTTCGTTAATTGGTTCTGGAGGAGTTGCTCCTGCAACTTTAGCAAGTGCGGTTTCTGGATTGGCCACTGTAGTTTTAGCAAATGGTACTGGTTGGACTGCTATAAATAAAGCGGTTATTCACCTAAAAGTATTTAAAGCTGGTGCCACAACCTATTTGTTTGAATTATCTAGAGAGTAGTTAGTTTATTATATTTAGTTGTATTTGAAAAGCTCCTGTTTATTCAGGAGCTTTTTTTGTAATAAGATTTCACGTTACAGCAGAAGGCAAATGTAATTACGTCTTTTGAAAATTGTAATTACATAAACACAAAAGACATGTCACACGAAAAAAAACAACAAGTATTGGAATTTCTTCAAGGTAAAGAAGGAACTCCCAATTATGAGCAGTTTAATAAAGCCTTCGAGTTTTATAAACTGCATCCTGCCAAAAGCAGATCATCTGAAATAAACTACAATCGTAAAGGTTTTACGGACCAAGGTTTGAAGAATTTGCTATACGATTTGCAAAAAGTCTATTGTATTTCAGATATAGAAATTCTTGAAACTGGTTCGGCTAAAGAGGTTATTGCTTTAAAACCATCGTTTCAAAAATTCATTAATATATTTAATGATTTAGAAGAAGTTAAAAAAATAAATGCATTAGTATTGTTAAAATTTGCTAGTGAATTTGGTGAAGAAATTATTTTAGCAACTCCTGTACTTACTGATTATTTTGAGAATGATTATGAAACTTTACGTAATCTAATTGCTCAAAACGATTTGCTATTAGAAAATGAAGTTCAACTTGAAGAATTGATTTTGCATTTTGAAAAAGAAATTGAACCAGTTCTTTATCCGAAAGAATTAGAGTTGATTTTGGATGAAAATAAACAAGTTGTCCAATTAGTACCTGTCGATACAATCGAAGATAAAAAAGCTTTTATTGATAGTTTGGTAATTCCGGACTTTGCTTTTTTAGACCAAGTTCCAGGAGAAGAGATTGAACAAATAACTTCTGAAGAATCTGTAAGCTTACGAGAAGAATTTCCATTCTTAAGCGATCCAAACTGTCCGGAACTTCTTTTTGTAGTTGTGGGTAAACGAATTTCTGCATGGAAACAATATCAATTACTACATGCTAAGCTGCAGCAAATAAATGATGGCAAATTAGAAGTTTCTGAAGAAGAAAAACGTTCAATTACATTAAACTGCGAGAAAGCCTATAATGAAAACCAACAACTTTGGTTAGAATTAAAACACTTTGGTGCTACTGGAGAGATTTTAGGCTCGCATCCAATTTTTAGAGAAAGCGTTGCTAAACGTGAAGTTGATGGGATGACAAATGAAGAGCTATTTAAGTTTAAAAACTCTACAGCAACATATTTGTCTAGAAAAAGAAAAGAGCTGCTTAAAAACGCAAAGGATGCAGTAAAATTAGAGCAATTCAATAAAGAAATTGCCGACAGAGAATATATGCTTTCATTGGTTAACGCTAAAATTGGTGTAGCTAATGCCGGAACGCAAGCAAAATAAATTCTTTGACTTTAATAAGCCAAAAGAAGTTTCAGAAAAGAAAGAAAAGCCATCGGCTGTGTGGACATCAAAATATGTAGTTTCTCATTTTCAAAAGTTAGAATCTATCGAAAATGATTTACTAAGAGTTCCGACTGCCGGTGAGTTTTTCTTTCTTCAATCTGATAAAGCATTTAATGCTTTTACATTTATTCCTTTTGTTTCTAAAACCTATCCAGTTAAAGAGTTATTTGCTTCGACTTACAGCATAAGTAGAAAAGTAATTGATGCGCTGATAGAAATGCATGACAAAGGAATGATTGAACAAATTACGCTATTAATTTCTGAAAGCATGATAAAGCGTAATCCGGTTACAATTGAAAATCTAAAAGCAATGTGCACTACTCGGCCAAACATAAAAGTTTTATATGCCTGGTCACATGCTAAGATTTGTATAATGAAAACATCCGACTTTCATTTTGTTATTGAAGGTTCTGGAAATTGGGCAGAGAATGCGCATTACGAGCAATACCTTTTTGCTAACGATAAAGGATTGTATGATTTTAGAAAACAACTTTTTACTAACGTAGAAATGATAAAATACTAAATTATGAAAGATTGTTTATTTATTGTGTCACTTTGGTTTATAGAAGCTGCCTTCCTATTAGGAATTAAATCAGAATTAGTTGCAAATAGCGATTGTGCATACTATGTGTTTTCTGCATTTATTTATTTCTTGGTGGGCTTTTTTTTACTAATTCTTTCAAGTAAAATGAAACGTGAGTAACATAATTCCTATATCAATATCTCCAAACGATTTGGAAACTATCCAAAATATGGCAGCGTGTAACTTCTCGCCTAGTCAAATTGCTTTGCAGCTTGGTATTAAACGCCAGGCTTTTTTGTCAATTTATAATGATAAAGAAAGTGATGT
>JAIEMH010000115.1 GCA_019752245.1 Flavobacteriaceae bacterium | reverse complement strand
TATAATTGGCAAATAATTTAAATGATTCTAATCCCATCGTTTCCATCAACGAAGCATTCTCTTTTATCAGTCGTTGCGGTTTGCATTTTGGCAAACTAAAAGCATATAAACCCAACAATATTGCAGCTATTCCAGCAATATAAAATTGATAAGCAGTAGCTTTATTTCCAGTAAGATTTGTTATCCACATAGCAGCAATAAATCCAATTGTTCCCCAAACTCTAATAGGTGGAAAATCTTTTACAACATCGCTATCTGGACTGTTTTTTAACCCGTTATAAGAAATTGAATTTGATAAAGCAATGGTTGGCATGTAAAAGCACATTGCTAATAACATCACGTATATAAAATTATCAGGTGTTGTAACTTGAGGTAAGTAAAACAAAACTACAGCATACAAAATATGTAAAACACCATAAAGTTTTTCAGCATTTACCCATCTATCTGCAATAATACCAGTAATTGTCGGCATAAATAGAGAAGCGATTCCCATTGTTCCAAAAACTAATCCAAATTGTGTTCCTTCCCAATGTTTAGTTCCGAACCAAAAATTTGCGATTGTAATAAGCCATGCACCCCAAACAAAAAATTGGAAAAAATTCATGACTATTAATCTATTCTTTATACTCATAACGACAATATTTTTTTAATGTAAATAGATTGTAAATCTACTATTAAAATTGAGAAAAGCAAAAAATTACAACGATTTAGCAACTTCTTCTACTAATTCTAAAACAACATCAAATTGTTCTTCTCTTGTTAGGTAAGAATTATCAATTTCAATAGCATCTTCTGCAATTACTAATGGTGAGTCATCTCTATGAGTATCAATATAATCGCGTTCTTGAACGTTTTTCAAAACCTCTTCATACGAAACATCATCTCCTTTAGCTTGTAGCTCATCAAATCGGCGTTGTGCACGTGTTTCTGGGCTTGCTGTCATAAATATTTTAAGTTCAGCATCAGGAAAAACTACGGTTCCAATGTCTCTTCCATCCATTACAATTCCTTTATTTTTTCCCATTTCTTGCTGTTGCTCAACCAATTTGGAACGCACTTGAGAAACTTCAGCTATTTTACTTACATAACTTGAAACTTCAATTGTACGAATTTCTTTTTCGACATTTACATCATTCAGAAACATCTCTGCAAAGCCTAGTTCAGGGTTGAACTCGAAATGTAATTTAATATTTGGAATACTATTTATTAAGGTTTCTTTGTCAAAATATTCGTTAGAAATGTAACCGTTTTGCATAGCAAATAAAGCTACAGCACGATACATTGCGCCGGTATCAACATAAACATAACCTAAATGTTTGGCAAGTTGTTTGGCTAAAGTACTTTTTCCAGTAGAAGAATATCCGTCGATTGCAATTGTAATTTTTTTCAAAATCTTTTATTTTTAATAACTCTTATTAGAAAAATCTATTGTTAGTCCGAAAAGACTGGTGTTGCCTGCTAATGTGTATCTTGAATAGGAATAATTAAATTTAATATTTCCCATTTTCAAACCTAATCCTAGTGAAATTCCAGAGAAATTTCTTTGATCTACAATTCGAAGCTCTTCACCTCTTCTAAAATTATATCCCAATCTGATATTGATACCTTTGGTAGGAAATAATTCGGCACCAAGAACAACATGTCGCAAAGCATTGTTTAAAAATCCTACTTTTTCTTGAGTTGCTGCACCATCAATACTTCCGATAGCTCTATTTGGATTTGAAAATCCAATATTCCATTGTTGGAGATTTTCTAAAGTAAGATGCCATCTTAGCGGAACATTTTCTACTTCTTGAGAAACTCCAATTAAAACTTCTAAAGGCAATTTTTCTTGTGTTCCAGAATATGTAGTTATTTGTGTTCCAACATTTCTAACAACTAAAGCCCAATTTACATCATTGGGTTCGTCTATAAACAAAAATCCAAAGTCTGCAGCAGCGCCAATTGAGTTATATGTTTCTAATGTTGACGATATTAGTTTGGCATTAGCTCCAAAATAGAAACTTGTGAAAGGAACATTGTAAGCATAACCAAAAGAAAGTGCAATTTCACTTCCTGTAAAAGAAGAAGTTGGTTGACCATTCTCATCATAACCTTCAAATTTTCCGTAGTTTACATAGTTTACTCCAGCATGAAAGGTTTGCACATGTCGGTCATAAGTATAAGCATAAGCAGCTGTACCATAGGTAACTTCGCCAAAATAACTTCCGTAATTTAATGCCAAATGGTTATCCATTTCAGGATTTATCGTAGCCGGATTAAAGTGTGCTTGATTGACATCATTATCAAAAATAGTAATTACTTTTCCGCCCAAAGCCGCTTGTCTTGGTGAGGTAACCAAATTAAGAAATTGGTAAACAGACTTACCTCCTATTTGACTGTAACTAACAGTACAAAAAAGCAACAAAAAGGAGATAAATAGTTTTTTAAACATACAAAAAATAGCAATTTACTTTACGTATAACGGAAATGCGAAGATATTATTTTTAAAGTTAAGGTAAAAGCAAAAATAAAAAAGGCACGAGTTTTTAATTCTCATGCCTTTTGGAAATTATTTATGAAGTATTAGTCTAAAACTTTAGCGTTTTTTACTTTTTCTTTTGTTAAGGCCAATTCTATAACTTCACTCATTTCTTTAACGTAATGAAAAGTTAAACCCACTAGATAATCGGCTTTTATTTCTTCAATATCACTTTTATTTTCGTGACATAGAATAATTTCTTTAATGTTAGCTCTCTTGGCTGCAAGGATTTTTTCTTTAATTCCTCCAACAGGAAGTACTTTTCCACGAAGCGTAATTTCGCCTGTCATAGCCAAACCTTTTTTGATTTTTCTTTGGGTTAAAAGCGAAACTAAAGAAGTTAACATTGCAATTCCGGCACTTGGTCCGTCTTTTGGTGTTGCTCCTTCTGGTACGTGTAAATGAATGTTGTATTTGTTTAAAATATCTTGGTTCAATCCAAAAACTTCTGAATTAGCTTTAATATATTCTAAAGCTATAGTTGCAGATTCTTTCATCACCGTACCTAAATTTCCTGTTAAGGTAAGTGTTCCTTTTCCTTTAGAAATCAATGATTCAATAAATAAAATATCGCCACCAACAGAAGTCCAAGCTAAACCAGTAACCACTCCTGCAACATCATTCCCTTCAGCTTTGTCACGTTCTAGTTTTGGAGCGCCAAGTATTTTAACAATATCATCGTCAGTAACTTTTTTATTGTACTCTTCTTCCATTGCAACTGACTTAGCTGCATTTCTAATTACTTGTGCGATTTTTTGTTCTAAGCTTCTTACACCAGATTCACGAGTGTAACCTTCTACTATTTTCTCTAATTGTTTTTTAGCAATAGATAAATCTTTAGTAGTCAATCCGTGTTCTTTTAATTGCTTTGGAAATAAATGTTGGCGTGCAATTTCTACTTTTTCTTCAGTAGTATAGCCTGACATTTTTATTACTTCCATTCTGTCTTTTAGGGCTGGCTGAATTGTTGCCATAGAATTAGAGGTTGCAATAAACATCACTTTAGATAAGTCGTAACCCATTTCCAGGAAATTGTCATAAAAAGCATTGTTTTGTTCTGGATCTAAAACTTCCAATAATGCTGATGATGGATCACCTTGACTGCTCACAGAAAGCTTATCTATTTCGTCCAAAATAAAAACTGGATTGGATGTTTGTGCTTTTTTAATACTTTGAATAATTCTTCCAGGCATAGCACCAATATAGGTTTTTCTGTGCCCACGAATTTCGGCTTCGTCACGTAATCCACCAAGTGAAATTCTAACATATTCTCTGCCTAAAGCTTCGGCAACTGATTTTCCAATAGAAGTTTTACCAACTCCTGGAGGTCCAGTTAAACATATTATAGGCGATTTCATATCGTTACGTAATTTTAAAACTGCAAGATGTTCAATCATACGTTTTTTTACATCTTCTAATCCAAAATGATCTCTATCTAAAACTTTTTGAGCATTTTTTAAATCGAAATTATCTTTAGAGAATTTAGACCAAGGTAAATCAAGAAATAAATCTAAGTAATTTCTTTGAATACCAAAATCTGGAGCTTGTGGATTCATGCGTTGCATTTTTGAAAATTCCTTTTCAAAATGTTTTTGTGTTTTTTCGTCCCAACTTTTGGTTTTGGCACGTTGACGCATTTCTTCAAATTCTTGTTCATTAGAAACGCCACCAAGTTCTTCTTGGATAGTTTTCATCTGTTGGTGCAAGAAATATTCACGCTGTTGTTGATCTAAATCAAAACGAACTTTAGATTGAATATCGTTTTTAAGTTCTAGCTTTTGTAGCTCTACATTCATATAACGTAGTGTTTCAAGCGCTCTCTCTTTAAGGACATTCATCATCAATAAATTTTGTTTTTCTTCAACAGAAAGATTCATGTTAGAAGAAACAAAATTGATTAGAAACGACTGACTTTCAATGTTTTTAATAGCAAAAGTAGCTTCAGTAGGAATGTTTGGGCTTTCTCTGATGATTTCAATTGCCAATTCTTTTACAGAATCTACAATAGCACTAAATTCGGTATCGTGTTTTCCCGGTCTTTTTTCAGGAACTTCTTTAATACTAGCTTTAATATAAGGTTGTTCTGAAATAACAGCGTCAATTTCAAATCGTTTTTTACCTTGAAGGATAACTGTTACATTTCCGTCAGGCATTTTTAAAACACGTAGAATTCTTGCAACAGTTCCAATTTGATGAATATCATTTTTAGATGGATCTTCGTCTTCTTCATTTTTTTGTGCAACAACTCCTATTATTTTATTTCCAGCATAAGCTTCGTTAATCAACTTTATTGATTTATCTCTTCCAGCAGTAATCGGAATTACAACACCTGGAAATAAAACGGTATTTCTTAAAGGTAATATTGGCAATGACGAAGGCAATTCTTCATTGGTCATTTCCTCTTCGTCTTCGGGTGTTAAAAGCGGTATTAATTCGGCTTCTGAATCAAATTCTTGTAGTGACAAATTGTCAAAAGTTAGTATTTTATGATTTG
>JAIEMH010000390.1 GCA_019752245.1 Flavobacteriaceae bacterium | reverse complement strand
GCGTATATAATTTTCCGTCAGAATACGTTCCTGCGCCACCTTCACCAAAACAATAATTGGAATCTTCATTTACAATATGATCCACATTGATGGCTTTTAAATCTCTTCGGCGACCACGAACGTCCTTTCCACGCTCAATAACTATTGGTTTTAAACCCAACTCTATCAATTGTAATGCAGCAAATAATCCGGCTGGACCAGCACCAACTACAATTACTTCTTGCGAATTAGAAACATTTTTATATTGAGGAAGTTCTATTTTTTGCGGAATTAATTCTTCTCCAACAAAAAAAACATCGGCTTTAATATTAAATTTTATCGCTTTCTGACGCGCATCAATAGAACGTTTTAGCACAACAACCTTCTGAATTTCGCTCACAGAAGTATTGAATAACTTAGCAACATGTTCGTTAAGTAATGATTCGTTGTGAGCAACTTCTGGAGAGACTTGAGTTTGAATTTCGCGAGGCATAAAGGTAATTTTTGACAAAAATAGTAATTTGAAAATTGTTATTGTAATTTTGCCAAAGAACAACAATTTATATGTCTAGAAAAATAAAACTTATTTGGGATTTTCGCGGACCAGCATCTGAGAAAACTGCCGAACACCACGAAATTCATTTGAAAGAATATATTGCAATAGAGAAATTACCAATAGAAATTACTGGATTTGAAGTCTTAAACGACATGTACGCTATCGCTTTTATGGTAGTTACCGACGAAAACATGATTCAGGTTCGTGATGCTTTGAAACCCCATCGAGGTGAACTTTATAGTTAACAACTTTCAGTCACAGTTCTTAGTTCTGAAAACTGTGACTGAAAACTATTAATTCGCTACTTCACTAATAAATTTAATTCGCATTAGTCTTAATTCTTCGATGTCATAATCGCCATCAAATTCTTTCAAAGCAGCTTCAATATTATCAGATTCTGATTCCATAAAATAATCATGAATTTCTTCTTGCTGATCATCGTCTAGCATTTCATCAACCCAATATTTAATATTTAGCTTGGTTCCTGAGTAAACAATTTGTTCCATTTCTTTCAACAAATCGTCCATTTTCATTCCTTTAGCTTTGGCAATATCTTCTAGAGAAAGTTTTCTATCGATATTTTGAATGATGTATAATTTATTGGCCGAATTTACACCGGTAGATTTTACAACCAAATCGTCTGGTCTAACGATATCGTTATCATCTACATAACGACTAATTAGTTCTATAAATTCTTTACCATATTTTTTAGCTTTTCCTTCTCCAACACCATGAATATTGATTAATTCATCCATTGAAATCGGATATTTCAAAGCCATATCTTCTAACGATGGATCTTGAAAAACCACAAAAGGCGGAACACTTAACTTTTTAGCTACCTTTTTACGTAAATCGCGTAACATTGCAGTCAAAGCTTCATCTGCTGTACCTGATGATTTTGCAGCGGTTACAATAGCATCGTCTTCGGCTTCATTATATTCATGATCTTCACTCATCATAAACGAATGAGGTTGCTTTATAAAGTCATGACCTTTATCGGAAACTTTCAAAATTCCGTAAGTTTCAATATCTTTTGTCAACATTCCGTCAACTAAAACCTGACGAATTAATGCCATCCAATAGCGTTCTTCTTGGTCTTTTCCACATCCAAAGAAACTTTGCGTATCGGTTCTATGTGCTTTTATTGTGGCATTGATCCTTCCTATTAAGGTAAAAACAATTTCTTTTGATTTGTATAAACATTTGGTGTCGCGAACAACTTCAAGAAGTTTCACTACATTATCTTTAGCTTCTACTTTGGCTTTTGGATTGCGAACATTATCATCCATGTCGGCACCTTCACCAGTTTCGCTATCAAATTCTTCACCAAAATAATGCAATAAAAATTTACGTCTCGACATAGAAGTTTCGGCATAAGCTACAACTTCTTGCAAAAGCGCATAACCAATTTCTTGTTCGGCAACTGGCTTACCCGACATAAATTTTTCTAATTTTTCTACATCTTTATACGAATAGTAAGCCAAACAATGACCTTCGCCACCATCGCGACCAGCACGACCAGTCTCTTGATAATAACTTTCTAACGATTTTGGAATATCATGGTGAATTACAAAACGCACGTCTGGTTTGTCAATTCCCATTCCAAAGGCAATTGTTGCCACAACAACATCTACATCTTCCATAAGAAACATGTCTTGATGTTTGGCTCTTGTTTTAGCATCCAAACCTGCATGATAAGGTACGGCGCTTATTCCGTTTACTTGAAGCACTTCAGCAATGGCCTCTACTTTTTTACGGCTTAAGCAATAAATAATTCCCGATTTTCCTTTATGCTGTTTGATAAATCGAATAATATCCGATTCAATATTTTTGGTTTTGGTTCTTACTTCGTAATATAAATTTGGTCTATTGAACGATGCTTTATAAGTTGTAGCATCAGACATGTCCAGATTTTTAAGAATATCTTCCTGTACTTTTGGAGTTGCAGTTGCAGTTAAACCAATGACAGGAACATCACCAAGTTGTTTAATAATAGAACGCAAGTTTCTATATTCGGGTCTAAAATCGTGACCCCATTCTGAGATGCAATGTGCTTCGTCAATGGCCACGAAAGAAATTGGCACACTTTGAAGAAATTCTACATATTCTTCTTTAGTTAACGATTCTGGCGCAACATATAATAGTTTGGTAATTCCCGAAACAATATCTTTTTTAACCTGATTAATTTCGGTTTTTGTTAGCGATGAGTTTAATACATGCGCTATTCCATCATTAGTAGAAACGCTTCTAATGGCATCAACTTGATTTTTCATCAAGGCAATTAAAGGAGAAACTACAATAGCAGTTCCGTTTTGCACAAGAGATGGCAATTGATAACACAATGATTTTCCGCCACCTGTTGGCATAATCACAAAAGTATTTTCTTTTGCCAAAATACTTTTAATTACTTGTTCCTGTAAACCTTTGAATTGGTTGAAACCAAAATATTTTTTTAATTCCTTATGGATGTCAATTTCGTTTGAATTCATTCTTACTTAATAGTATTTTTACATAAATTTGCAACCATAAATATACAAATTTCTTTTACTCATACAAATTTTATAACAAATCTATTTTGATAACTAAAGAAAATATTATTGATTCGGCAAAAAAGACCTTGCTCTCTGAAAGTCAATCAATAGCAAAACTTACTGATTACATTGACAATAGCTTTGCTGAAGCTGTTCAAATTATCTATAATTCTAAAGGAAGACTCATTGTAACCGGTATTGGAAAAAGTGCGATTATCGCTCAAAAAATTGTTGCCACATTAAATTCAACTGGAACTCCTTCATTATTTCTTCACGCATCAGAAGCAATTCATGGTGATTTAGGAATGGTTCAAGATGATGATGCCGTAATTTGTATTTCAAAAAGCGGAAACAGTCCAGAAATAAAAGTACTGGTTCCTCTATTAAAAAGATTTGGAAACAAACTTATTGCAATTACCGGAAATACAACTTCATATCTAGGCAAAGAGGCAGATTATACTTTAAATACTTATGTAGAAAGTGAAGCTTGTCCAAACAATTTGGCTCCAACCAACAGTACAACAGCACAATTAGTAATGGGCGATGCCATTGCTGTGTGTCTAATGGAAATGAGAAATTTTACTGCCGAAGATTTTGCAAAATACCATCCTGGTGGCGCATTGGGTAAAAAATTATTGCTGCGTGTTAAAGACATGCTCGACAATACGCACAAACCTATGGTTACCCCAGAATCAAGTATTAAAAATGTAATTGTAGAAATTTCTGAAAAAAGACTTGGTGTTACAGCAGTTTTAGAAAACAATAAAGTAATTGGAATTATTACCGATGGTGATATTAGAAGAATGCTAAACAAAACGGAAACAATAACAGGTTTGACTGCCAAAGATATTATGACCATAAATCCTAAAACCATAAAATCTACCGACATGGTTAGTGATGCACTGAATATTTTAGAAGATTTTTCAATTACACAATTGGTGGTGGTTGATAATGGCGAATATAAAGGAGTGATCCACTTACACGATATTTTAAAAGAAGGAATTGTATAATGGCAAAAAAAGAACTTAAAGAGATGTCCTTCATGGACCATCTGGAAGATTTAAGATGGTTACTAGTGCGCAGTACAATTGCAATAATTGTTTTATCAAGTGCTTGTTACTTTATAGACGGATTTATATTTGACACTATAATTTTTGGACCAAAAGATCCCAATTTTGTAACCTACAAATTCTTTTGTGAAGTAACGCATTATTTTGGTGTAGATGACACTTATGCTTGTGCCACTGAATTTTCATTTATTATTCAAAATACCGAAGTTGGAGGTCAATTCTCTATGTACTTATGGACATTAATTACTGCAGGATTTATTTTAGCCTTTCCTTACATCCTCTGGGAACTTTGGAAATTCATTAGTCCGGCGCTTTATGAACATGAACGCAGACATGCTGGAGCGTTTGTAATTGTTTCCTCACTACTATTTTTTATTGGTGTGGTTTTTGGATATTACATAATTGTTCCGCTTTCTATAAACTTCTTCGGAACCTTTAATGTAAGTGATACTATTGTAAACCAATTTAGCATTGACTCCTATATAAGTATGGTAAAAACGTCATTGGTAGCAAGCGGATTAGTATTCGAGTTGCCAATTATAATTTACTTTTTGGCAAAACTTGGTTTAGTAACACCCGATTTTTTAAGAAAATACAGAAAATTTGCAATTGTAATTATATTAATCGTTGCTGCAATAGTAACACCACCAGATATTCCAAGTCAAGTTATTGTTTCTATACCCATTTTGGTTTTGTATGAAGCAAGTATTATAATCGCTGCTTTAGTAGCTAAAAAAGAAAAAACAAATGAGCAATCAAGTTAAAGAATTTAATGAGTATCGTTCTAAAATGAACGAAAAATTATTAGCAGACAACAACAAAATAATCAAACGTATTTTCAATTTAGACACCAATGCCTATGCAGAAGGTGCGCTAGATGTAAAAAC
>JAIEMH010000030.1 GCA_019752245.1 Flavobacteriaceae bacterium | reverse complement strand
TAAACAGAACTTTTGTAAATATTCAAAACCGCTTTAGAGATGTTAAATTAATAGAAAAACAATTGTTTAACGTTATTAACTATTTAAGAAAAATAAGCGATGATAGAGGAGGAAATCAAAGTAATCTTAATGCCAAACTAATTAAAGATTTAAAAATTGCAGTTCCATCAATTAAAATCCAACAACAAATAGTTTCCCAAATCGAAAATGAGCAAGTTTTGATTAATGCAAATAAAGAGTTGATTACTATCTACGAGCAAAAGATAAAGAATAGAATTGGTAAGGTTTGGGGAGAAAAAGAAAAAACAGTAACCAAAAGATTGAGTAATGATTTGTACTTAGCCATGATGCTCAAACAAATGGAAAAGAAAATCCAACTCAATTATGGTCAAGTTGCCACACAAAAAACAGTTTTTCATTTAAACACCTTTACTAATCAAAAACTGGATTATCCTTTTATGAATTCTAATTTTGGTACTTATTCGTATCAACTAAAAGACGATTTGGCAAAAAATCCTTATTTATCAAAAATAAAAAAAGGAAACGGTGATGTGTTTGTGGTTACAACTTCAAAAGAAATAGAAGTTCTTGATGCACTTTCAAATCCAGAAAATAAAGAATTTGTTGAAGCAATAAATGAAGTTCTAAAGATGTACCAAACGCCACTAATCAATAAAGAAACTGAAAATATTGAATTACTAAATACGGTTTCAAAAGTAATTTTAGACAAGCAATCCACAGATTTAGAGATAGTCTATGCAGGAATGCAAGAATGGAAAATAGAACAAAATGGTTTTACAACCAAAGCAGATAAATTTACTAAGGCTAAAACTAAAAGGATGATTGATTTAATTGTTAAATTGGGGTTGGTTGGTAAATTGATAAATTAAAAATATGATGACACCTGACCAAAGTTTAGAATACCAAAAATTAAGAGATGAATATAGCCTTTTAGCTAATATGATTGCTACAACAGTGACATTTTCTGTTGGTGGTTGCATGGTTCTTTTTGGATATTTATTAGATGCAACACCAAGAATATTTTTATTTGCTTTACCTCTACTAATAATTTATCCTTCTTGTTTAATTATTATATCAATACTACAATCTATAATACGATTAGCTACATACATCAATGTATTTTTAGAACCACAAGGAGATTTAAAATATGAAACTCGTTATTTAAATTTTAAAGTTAAGTCTAAAGATAAATTAGTTTTTAGTTTGACTATTTTATTAATCTATTTTGCATTGATTGCTATTGATATAGCTTTGTTCATCACTAAAAATTTTACTTCAACAAGAGATTTTTTTATTTATGGTACTAGTATTATTTTGTTTATTCCAATTATAAGGATAATTCGTATTGATTGGCGAACAAAATACATTAAATATTGGGAAAAAGTGAAAGCTGAAGAAACTCAAGAAACAAGTAATTAAAAACAAATACAACTCGAAATATTTAGAAATTTGTAAAGAGCAACATTTGGTTAGTTGTTTACATCATAATATTAATTTAAACTAAATAATATGTTTGAAAATTTATTAGAAAGTGTAAAAGTAATTGATACCGATACTGGTTATTGGTTTGTTAGAACTGATAGTGGTGATAATTTTGAAGCCTTTAGGCAACATAATTTTATTGGTATCGGTTGGAATTATATCACAAACCGAGACTTGAACAATGATTCTGAAGATGGTAGGGTAATAAAGGGGAAAATCTCAGAAGAAGAAGGTCTGGATGCAACATCTTCTGCAGATAGGAGAAAAATTACTGGAATTTATAATAAGATAAAGCGATTTCAAGAATTTAGAGTCGGTGATGTTATTGTTATGCCCAATGAAGGGTCAAGTTTTTTAGGTTTTGGAACAATTGAAGAGGAAAATATTTATGAGGAATTACGTGATAGCGATTGCGATTACATAAAAAGAAGAAAAGTTAAATGGCACAAGTTTTTAAATTTTTCAGAATTAGATCCAATTTTTTATGCAATAGTACAAACAAGACACGCCATAAGTAATATTAAACATTATGAAAGTTACATTGATAAAACGATTGATAATTTATTTATTAAAGATGACGATATCCATTTCGTAATTGACATTGAAAAAAAAGAAGATATAAATATTGACTCACTCCTTAAGTTAATAGATTCAATAAATAAGGTTACAGAGTCTATTGATAACGAATTTAATTTTGAAGTATTTAAAGACGATAGATCTATAAAACTAAATTTACAATCACCAGGTAAAATCGAATTTATTTTTAAAAAAGGTAAAGCTTTAATTTTATTAGCCTTTTTATTGTCATCAAATTATGCAGCAAATATGCAAGCTCCAAATAATTTGTCAAGAGAAGATTTGCAAAACATTATTCATGTAAAAGAAATTAATCAGACAGATTTAGATACTATTAGTAGAACATATACTGAATTAGAAGCAAGAAAAGATCGCATTAACATAAATGATTAATTATGGAATTATCAAGTTTATTTTCATGGAATACTGATAATCTTTTCAAATTTCTTTTTATAAATGGAATTGTCTTGGTTGTGATAAGTCTTTTTTATCCTTTGCAAAAACAACAAGAGTTAGAATTAGAAAAGATTAAATATGACCAAAAAGTTGAATTAATTAATCTTAAAATTTGCAAGTTAAAAAATGAAGTTGAATCTTTTAATTCAACTTCAAAAACTATTGAGATAAAAATTGATAGTTTAAAAAAAATGACTAAGGATTCAAAAATATCAAATTCAATCAAAGATTTAAAAATTCAATTTAACTCTACCTTCTCAAGAATATCAAAAGCAAAAGATAAACTTGATATTGAGGATTTAAACATAAAAAGTGATAAATCAAAAATTGATGTCTTGGTAAAACACGCAGAAGAATACAGACAATATTCTACTTGGTTTTTTAGAGGAGGTTTAATCTCTTTTTTTATTGGATTATTTGGTTGGGGCTGGATGACTTATGTTAATGAAAACTTCAAGAATGAAGAATTAAAAAAAATTAGAAAAGAAAATGGTTGAACGTAATATTGGAGACATTTAGAAGCTTCAGATAAGTCTAAGGGCGCGGGTGTACACTATATAATTTTCTATCAAGGTTATAATGACAGTGAGTTCATAGGAGGTATGTTAACTTCAACTGAATTATTTCCGCAGAATATAGTAATGAATGAAACTCATTTTATTGATAAAGATGAAAAAGGAAATGATTATAAAGTAACATACAAAAATAGCAAACTAGTTCCTGCAAAACTTTATAAGCCTGAAAATTGGGGGCCTTTCGAAAACGTTGGTCAATTAACCAAAGTGGGAATTGCTTTTGTAGAAAAGCATATTGGTCATTTAGAGGCAGAATTTTGGGGAGAATATATATTAAAAATTAAATAAATGAAATACTGGCATATACAAATGAATCAACCTTGGGGCAGGAATAGTGGTAAAATTGATTCATCAATAATGTTAAAAGAGCCTGATCCTATTATTGGAACGGGAGATTGGGTAGATATTCAGTGTGATTACTTCACAGGAAAAAATTCAAATGGTTTAAAAATCGGTGACATCATATTTGTTCATGAGGGAAATAAACCAATTGCTATATGCAAAATTAAAAGTGATTCATTTCAAGACCCACAAATAAAATCAAAGTTTCACCATGATTATTATCGTTATGTCGACGCTATAAATTGGTATACTAGTAAAGAAAAATTTCCACAGCCACAAGGGACACTTGAAAGATTGATTAATAAAACTTCTACATGGATATTCATTGATGCCTTTTATAAAAATTCCAAAAAAATAATCGAAATGGAAAAATATATTGAAATACTTTCAAGCAAAAAACAAATCATTCTACAAGGTCCACCTGGAACTGGTAAAACTAGATTAGCAAAAAAAATTGCTCAAAACATGATTGGGTCTGGTAGAAATATAAAATCAAAACCAACTCAAATTACAAAAAATGAGATTAAACAATTTCTTAAACCTGGTCAAGTTATTCCTAGTGTCAAAGATAAAAGTTTATACACTATTCTTTCAATAAGTGGAAATAATGTAAAGCTTCAATTAACAAATATGAGTGAGTATTCACCGTCATTTGCAGAAATTATTAAGTGGTATTATAATCAAAAATGGAATAAAGGAGAACAAAAGGGTGGTACTGATCCCTATAGCGCAGCAGTGGCTAAATATATATATGAAAGTATTCCTGAAATTATTGATAATATCAATAATTATGATTCAGACCAATTCAAACTTATTCAATTTCATCCAAGTTATACATATGAAGATTTTGTACGAGGAATAGTTTCTGTTCCAAATGAAAATGGTGAAGGAGTTTTATTTAAAACAGAAAACAAAATTCTTGCGGATTTTGCTGAAAAAGCATTGAAGAACAAACTCGACAGTCAAAAAGGAGCTACTGAATTATCAAAGGAAAAATGGTTAAACGAACAATTTGAAAAGTTTATATATTTTATATCAGAAGAATTAGAGAAGAATGAAAATATTGAGTTGACGGATTCTGTGTTTTTAGTTGAATTAAATGAAGATGCTTTTAGGTATAAAGGATTAAAGGGTTGGTCAAAAAAAGGTAATAGAATGCTTTTTAAGGATATAAAGCAAGCTTATTTGGATGAAAATTTTGAAAGACAAGATTTAATACATAATCAAAACTTATCAGGATTAGCTAAATGGCATGCAAGCTATTATGTCAGAGTCCTTGACTTGTTTAAAAGTTTTTTAGAAGAAAACAAAATAGACTTTATAGCCACTACAACTGAAAAAGAAGAACTAAAAAATTATGTATTAATAATTGATGAAATTAACAGAGCTAATCTTCCGTCTGTATTAGGTGAATTAATTTATGCATTAGAATATCGAGACGAGCCTGTAGAAAGTATGTATGCAATAGATAAGAAAAACGAACTTATTTTACCCTCAAATTTGTTTATAATAGGTACAATGAATACCGCCGACAGAAGTGTTGGTCATATTGATTACGCTATAAAAAGACGTTTTGCTTTTGTAGATATACTACCAACTGACCAAGCC
>JAIEMH010000282.1 GCA_019752245.1 Flavobacteriaceae bacterium | reverse complement strand
GAAAGAGACATTGAAATGAGCGATTAAATTGCTGTTCCGAACAATGGAAAGAACTTTGTTTTTATTTGTCTAATAAAGTGGTCTATGAGACTAAGAGGCTGATGGTAAAAATTAATTGAATTTTTTCAACGCCCAGTATTTTTAAAGAGGCATTTGATAATGTTGACAAAGATTTCCTAAAGCGTATAAAAATTAAGCATCCAACACTTAGTCCAAGTGATTTGAAACTTTGTGCCTATTTAAGACTTAATTTAACCTCTAAAGAGATTGCTCCAATGTTAAATATTTCAATACGAAGTATGGAAATAAAACGACATCGTTTGCGTAAAAAACTAAATTTAATGCATAATGATGGATTGGTAGATTATATTTTGAGTATTTAACTTTACAAAAACGTCAAAAACACCTTATCATTACCTTAACAATAACCTTTTCGTAAGCTAATTTTGCGCAATTTTAGGTCTATACAATTTGTGTAGACCTTATTGTTTTAAGGTGTTTTTACGAATTTTATATTTATAATTGAATAAAATTTCAATATGTAAATATTTTGTTAAGGTTGATTATCAAATTCACTTTTTATTATTAGATAATTTAACACCATGTTAACAAGGCATAAAAATGTCTTGTAAAAAATTAACCAAACTAAAATTTTAAACGCTTATGAATGTAAAGTTATTTTCAGACAGATTTAGGGATAAATTTTTCCTTTTATCTATGTTCTTCATCTTTATTGTATCTGCTAATGCACAAAAAAAAGTGTCTGGTACAGTAACATCAGATGGAGCTCCTTTACCTGGTGCTAATGTATCAGTAAAAGGAACTTCAACTGGAGCATCTACAGATATAGACGGAAAGTTTATATTGAATGTTTCAGCTGAAGCAAAGACTTTGGTAGTTTCTTATCTTGGTTATTCTTCCAAAGAAGTTCAAATTACAAGTGGTGAAATGAAAATCTCACTTATTGAAGAAAAAAACACACTTGATGAAGTGGTTGTTAATGTTGGTTATGGTTCACAAAAGAAAAGTAGTATAACCGGAGCCATATCAAGTATAAAAGCAAAAGATATTGAGCAAGTTCCAACCGGTAGAGTAGAACAAGTTCTTCAAGGTAGAACAGCAGGTGTTACAGTTGCTGTAAATGCAGGTCAACCAGGTTCTGCATCTTCTGTAAGAGTTAGAGGAGTTACTACTTTTGGTGGTAATGGTGTTAATAATCCATTATATGTAGTTGATGGAATTGTACTTGAAGCAAATGCTATTGGAACAATTAACCAATCAGACATTGAATCTATGGAAGTATTAAAAGATGCTGCTTCTACAGCAATTTATGGAGTAAGTGCCGCTGCTGGAGTTGTATTAATTACTACTAAAAAAGGTAAATCAGGAAAAATGAGTATTGGTTACAATGGAACTTTTGGTTCTTCAACTGTAAGTAGAAAATTAGACATGTTGAATGCTACTGAGTATGCTACAATTTTAAATGAAAAATCTGTTGCTGCTGGTGGTTCAATTTTATTCCCAAATCCACAATCTTATGGAGAAGGAACAAACTGGCAAAATCAAATTTTTAGTACTGCAACTCGTGAAAATCATGAATTTAATCTTTCTGGAGGTAATGATAAATCAACTTTTTACTCTTCTTTCGGATATTTAAATTATGGAGGAATAGTTTCAAATGAAATTTCTAATTATAAAAGAACTACTGTAAGATTAAATTCTACCCACAAAGTTACTAACCATGTAACTGTTGGACAGAATTTTACCTATGTACACGACAAATCTGTAGGATTGGGTAATACAAATAGTGAATTTGGCGGTCCATTAAGTTCGGCATTAAATTTAGATCCAATTACTCCAGTTGTTATTACAGATCCAACTCAAATTGGGTCAGGTTATTATGTGCCAAACAATCAATATTTTTCTGATGCAAATGGAAATCCTTACGGAATATCTCCTTTGGTAGGACAAGAAATGTCTAATCCACTTGCTTACGCTAAAACACGTTTAGGAAATTATGGCTGGGCAGACGATTTCTTCGGAAATGCATTTCTTGAATTTAAACCTATTAAGGATTTAACTTTTAAATCTGTAATTGGTGGAAAATTAACCTATTATGGTAGTGAGTCATTTACGCCACATTTTTATTTGAGTCCAACAATCAATAATACCCAAAATAATATTTCGAGAACTAATGGTAAAAGATTGGACTGGTCTTTCGAAAACTATTTAACTTATAAAAAATCATTCGGAAAGCACACTTTAACTGGAATGATTGGAACAGGATATTATAAAAATAATATTTCAAATGGTTCAGGAGTAACTTATTTTAATATTCCAACTCAAAATTATAATGAGGCTTCTTTTAATTTTGATGTACCACAATCGAGCAGAAATTCTTATGCATGGGATGGAGGAGATCAATATATTAATACATCATTATTTGGTCGTTTAAATTATGATTATAAAGAAAAATACTTATTTACCGGAATTGTAAGAAGAGATGGTTCTTCTAAATTTGGTGTAGATCAAAAATACGGAGTATTTCCTTCAGCATCTGTTGGATGGGTAGTAAATAAAGAAGATTTTTGGAAAGAAAATAAAATTGTAAACACTGTAAAATTGCGTCTTGGTTGGGGTACAAATGGTAATGATAAACCATTATCTCCAAACCAATGGAAAGCTACAATCGGTGGTGGTAGAAACTATACTATTGGAAACGATATTGTTTCTGGATATAGCCCAAATACAATTCCAAATCCTGACTTAAAATGGGAAGAAACAACTCAAACCGATATTGGTATTGACATAAGGTTTTTAAATAATTTTAATTTAACATTTGATTATTTTAATAAAGTTACTAAAGGAATTTTACAAACTGTAGCTGTTCCTGGTTATGTTGGAGTAGATTCAGATCCGTGGGCAAACGTTGCAGACATGCTTAACAGAGGAATAGAAATTGAATTAGGCTACAAAAAGAAGTTTGGAGATTTAAACTTTTCTGCTAACGGAAATTTTGCAACTTTAAAAAATGAAGTAACAAACATTGGTACTAGAGAATTTATCAATGGTGCTGGTTTTCAATCAATGGGGCCAATTACAAGAACCCAAGTAGGACATGCATACCAATCGTTCTATGGTTACCAAACTGCTGGAATATTCCAAAATCAATCAGAAATAAATGCTTATACTAATGCAGCTGGTGGATTAATTCAACCTGGTGCTAAACCTGGAGATTTTAGATGGTCAGATTTAAATGGTGATGGAAAAATTGATGGAAATGATCAAACATTCTTAGGAAGTCCACTACCTAAATTTACTTTTGGTCTTACGTTAAATGCAGAGTATAAAGGTTTTGATTTAATGGTATTTACTCAAGGTGTATCTGGAAACAAGATTTTTAAAGGTATACGTCGTTTAGATATTTTAAATGCTAATTACACTAAAGACGCACTTCAAAGATGGACTGGAGAAGGAACATCTAATGATTATCCAAGATTAACAAACGATGATTCTAACGGTAACTTTAGTAAACCATCTGACTTTTATTTAGAAGATGGTGACTATTTTAGATTGAAATTGGTTCAGGTAGGATATACTTTGCCTCAATTGGTAACCAATAAAATTGGAGTAAGTAAAATTAGATTATATGTAACTGGCGAAAATCTTTTAACATTAACAAAATACTCTGGTTATGATCCAGAAATTGGTGGAGATATTTCAGGAATTGATAGAGGTTATTATCCACAAGCAAGAACATTTTTATTCGGCGTTAACGCTCAATTTTAACATAAAATAAAAGAAATATGAAAATTAAATTCTTTAACAAATATTTACTAATGGGTGCTTTGAGTAGCGTACTGTTAGTTTCGTGTTCAGAAAGTGAATTAGAAGACCCTAACAAAGGAGTAATTAATACTGAAAGTTATTATCAAAATTATAACCAAGCTTATGCAGGTTTGGCAGCAACTTATGATATCTTGAAAAAAAATTCAGGAGGCTTTGATAATATGATTACAATGATGAATGCTGGTTCAGATGACCAATATGCTGGTGGCGGATCGGCATCTGATGGAGCAGGTATTCAAGGATTTTCAAACTTTACCTTGAACCCAACCATTATGCCTGGAAGCTTTTGGAGTGATCATTACAAAGGAATCTACAGAGCTAATATTTTAATTAGTAAAATTCCTGGTGTAAACATGAATGATTCTTACAAAGTAAGATTTACTGCAGAAGCAAAAGCATTAAGAGCATTATACTATTTTAACCTAGTAAGAATGTTTAAAAATGTTCCATTAATTACTGGTGTATTAAATCCTAGTGAAATTTATAATGTGCCACAAGCAGCACCTTCTGCAATATATGCACAAATCGAAAGTGATTTAGTACAAGCAATTCCAGATTTACCAATGACTGTTACTTCAGCTGAATCTGGAAGATTATCAAGAGGTGCGGCAAAGGCATTGTTAGGTAAAGTTTATTTATATGAAGGTAAAAATGCATTAGCTGCTGCCCAATTAGCAGATGTAAATGGAACCCCAGGAACTACAAGCTCTTATGGATATAAATTGCTAACAAATTTTAGTGATTTATGGGTTGTTTCTAATAAGTTCAATACAGAATCAATTATTGAAGTGGTTCATACCAATTTAGCAAATTCTGATTGGGGTTTTTGGGGATCAGGCGCAGACGAAGGTAACTCTGTATGTGTAATGGTTGGACCAAGAAGTTATTCTTACGTTAGCGCGCCAGCATTGCAATTACCATCAGGATGGTGCTTCAATGTTTTTACTCAAAATTTCTATGATTTTATGGTAGGTGATCCAAGATTTTCTTCAACTATTTATGACGCGAAAGCATTAAAATTAGCAGGTAAGTGCGATTATGTTGGTGGTTATTTAGATACTGGTTATTTCTTGAAAAAATATTTACCAACAAATGCTGATATTTCAACTGGTGGTGGTGCTTCCTTAGAGTTTCTTGAGGGTAAAGAACTTCCTGGTGTTGCTGCAGCTAACGATAAATAATATAACCCAAAATATAGGAGGACGATCATGCG
>JAIEMH010000355.1 GCA_019752245.1 Flavobacteriaceae bacterium | reverse complement strand
AGTTGCTGTTAATTCGGCAATTTTCACAATAACATCAATTGCTTTTTGGATACTTTCTACTGGAACATATTCGTATTTTCCGTGAAAATTGTGTCCGCCTGCAAAAATATTAGGACAAGGTAATCCCATGTATGACAATCTTGAACCGTCTGTTCCACCACGAATTGGTTTTATTAATGGTTTGATTCCTAATTCTTTCATGGCTTTTTCGGCTAAATCTACAATGAACATCATTGGTTCAACTTTTTCGCGCATGTTGTAGTATTGATCTTTTACTTCGGCAATGCAAATGTCTTCGCCAAATTGTTTTGCGAATTTTTTATTGATTTTTTTTGCAATGGCATGAACTACTTCTTTGCGTTTTTTAAATAATTTGGCATCGTGATCACGAATGATCAATTCTAATTTGGTTTCTTCAAGGCTTCCTGTTATTCCAGTTACATGATAAAAACCTTCGTAACCTTTAGTTTCTTGTGGTATTTCGTGTTTTGGTAATTCGTTAATGAAATCGTTTGCAATTAGCATAGAATTGATCATTTTACCTTTGGCATAACCAGGATGAACGCTTTTTCCTTTAAAGATAATTTTGGCTCCAGCTGCATTGAAATTTTCATATTCAAGTTCGCCAATTTGACTTCCATCCATAGTGTAAGCCCATTGTGCGCCAAATTTTTCTACATCAAAAATGTCAGCACCACGACCAATTTCTTCATCAGGAGTGAAACCAACTCTGATTTTTCCGTGTTTAATTTCGGGATGTTGCATTAGGTATTCCATTGCTGTAACAATTTCTGTCAATCCAGCTTTGTCATCGGCACCAAGTAATGTTAATCCGTTGGTTGTGATTAATGTTTGTCCTTTGTAAAGTAATAAATCTTTGAAATAACTAGGCGAGAGAACGATATTTTGCTCTTTATTCAAGACAATATCTTTGCCATCATAGTTTTCTATAATTTGTGGTTTTACATCTTTTCCTGTAAAATCTGGCGATGTATCGTAATGAGAGACAAATCCAATGGTTGGTACATCATGGTCAACATTACTTGGTAAAGTTCCCATTACATATCCGTTTTCGTCAATAGTAACTTCGCTTAATCCAATAGTATTTAGTTCTTTAACTAAAAGATTGGCAAGAACTAATTGTTTTTTTGTGCTTGGTGTTGTTGGAGAATTAGCATCAGATTCTGTATCAATAGTAACGTAGCTTATAAAGCGGTCAATAATATGTTGCATGAATTTATTTTGTGTGATTAATAAGCAAATATACAAATTTGAAGTGTTTTGTTGCTAAGTTTAATTTATTCTAAAAAGTTAATTTTTAATAAAAAAATCCTCAATTGATACTTCAATTGAGGATTACATATTTTATGAATTTAAAAATAGATTATACTAAAACCCATTCGCCACTAGCAAGTAAACTTTCGGCTTTTTTAAATTTCATTTCTTCGGTTTTACCACTCATAACATGTTTGATAGTAACGCTATCGTTTCTGTTAATTTTTGGTTGATCACGAACTATTGTCTCGGTTACTTGACGTTGTTGTGTTTGTCCAGCTTCACGATTTGCTTCTTCGCTACTTTGAATTTCGTCTCTGCTTTCGGTATAATTTTCTTTTTGACGTACTTCTTGTCTTGCTTCTTGAATAGTGTTGTTTTGTTGTGGCAAATCTCCTTTAAATAAGAAAGAAATTACTTCTTTGTTTACACCATCAAGCATGTTTCTAAACAAGTTGAACGCTTCCAATTTGTAAATTAGTAATGGATCTTTTTGCTCATGAACGGCCAATTGAACAGATTGTTTCAGTTCGTCCATTTTGCGTAAGTGTTTTTTCCAAGCTTCATCAACGATTGCCAATGTGATGTTTTTTTCAAAATCGGCTACTAATTGTGCTCCGTGAGAATCGTATGCTTTTTTCAAATCGGTAACGACATTCAACGATTTTATTCCGTCAGAAAAAGGAACAATGATGCGTTCAAATTGATTGCCTTCGTTTTTATAAACATTTTCTATAATTGGAAATGCCTCGCGAGCACTTCTTTCGGTTTTTTCTGTGTAGTATTGCATGGCAGCTTTGTATACTTTTCCAGTCAATTCCATTTCAGTCAATTTATCAAATTCTGCTTGTGTAACTGGAGAAGTGATAGAAAAATAACGAATTAATTCAAATTCAAAGTTTTTGAAATCGTTTTTCGCTTTGTTGTCACCTACAATAACTTCGCAAGTGTCATACATCATGTTTGCAATATCAAGTTTAAGACGTTCTCCGTGCAATGCGTGACGACGACGTTTGTAAACCACTTCTCTTTGGGCATTCATAACGTCATCATATTCTAACAAACGTTTACGAGTTCCAAAGTTATTTTCTTCTACTTTTTTCTGTGCTCTTTCTATAGATTTGGTCATCATAGAATGCTGAATTACTTCACCTTCTTTCAATCCCATTCTGTCCATAACCTTAGCGACTCTTTCTGAACCAAAAAGACGCATTAAGTTATCTTCTAGAGAAACATAAAATTGTGAACTTCCAGGATCACCTTGACGACCAGCACGACCACGTAACTGACGGTCAACACGACGAGAATCGTGACGTTCTGTACCAATAATTGCCAATCCACCAGCAGCTTTTACTTCTGGAGTAAGTTTAATATCGGTACCACGACCAGCCATATTTGTTGCAATAGTTACTACGCCAGGTTTTCCTGCTTCTTCAACAATTTGTGCTTCTTGTTTGTGCATTTTTGCATTCAATACGTTATGAGCAACACCACGCATTTTTAACATTCGGCTCAATAATTCTGAAATTTCTACCGATGTTGTTCCAATTAAAACAGGTCTTCCTGATGCAGAAAGTTGGGTAACATCTTCAATAACAGCATTGAATTTTTCACGAACCGAACGGTAAATTAAATCTTCTTTATCTTGACGTGACATTCCTCTATTGGTAGGAATTTCAACTACATCTAATTTATAAATTTCCCAAAGTTCTCCTGCTTCTGTTACTGCTGTTCCTGTCATACCAGCCAATTTGCTGTACATACGGAAATAGTTTTGAAGTGTAATAGTTGCAAATGTTTGGGTTGCAGCTTCAATAGTAACTTGCTCTTTGGCTTCAATAGCTTGGTGTAATCCGTCAGAATAACGGCGTCCATCCATGATACGACCAGTTTGCTCATCGACAATCATAATTTTGTTGTCCATGATTACATATTCTACATCTTTTTCAAAAAGCGTGTAGGCTTTTAATAATTGCGTAAGCGTATGAATTCTTTCAGATTTTATTCCGAAATCTTGAAATAATTTTTCTTTTGCTTCAGCTTCTTGATCTTTTTCTAGATTTTGTTTTTCGATGTTAGCAATTTCAGTTCCAATATCTGGAAGTACAAAAAACGTTTCGTCAGTATCTTGAGACAAGTACTTGATTCCGTTATCCGATAATTCTACTTGGTTGTTTTTTTCTTCGATTACAAAATATAATGCTTCGTCAACTTTTGGCATTTCGCGGTTGTTGTCTTGCATGTATTGATTCTCGGTTTTTTGCAAAAGTGCTTTTATACCATCTTCACTTAAAAACTTAATTAAAGCTTTGTTTTTAGGAAGTGCACGGTAAGCTCTTAGCAATTGAAAACCTCCATCTTTAGTGTTTCCTTCTTTTATCAATCGTTTAGCTTCGGTTAAAAATCCGTTAGCCAATTGACGTTGTAAATTGTATAGGTTTTCAATTTTAGGTTTTAATTCTGTAAATTCATGACGGTCACCATCAGGAACTGGACCAGAAATAATTAAAGGCGTTCTAGCATCATCAATTAATACCGAGTCAACCTCGTCGACAATAGCATAATTATGTTTTCTTTGAACTAAATCTTCTGGCGAATGTGCCATGTTGTCTCTTAGGTAGTCAAATCCAAATTCGTTATTTGTACCATAAGTGATGTCGGCTTCGTAAGCTTTTCTTCTTGCGTCTGAATTAGGTTGGTGATTGTCAATGCAATCTACAGTAAGACCGTGAAATTCAAACAAAGGTGCTTTCCATGTACTATCACGTTTTGCCAGATAATCATTTACAGTTACAAGGTGAACTCCATTACCTGTTAAAGCATTAAGATAGAGTGGAAGTGTAGCAACTAATGTTTTACCTTCACCTGTTTGCATTTCGGCAATTTTACCTTCGTGAAGTACGATTCCACCAATTAACTGAACGTCGTAGTGAATCATGTCCCAAGTAATTTGTTTTCCAGCTGCATTCCATTGGTTTGCCCAATTGGTTTGATCACCAACAAGTGTTATGTAAGGTTTTGTTGCAGAAAGTTCTCTGTCTTTTTCAGACGAAGTAACTGTAATGGTTGAGTTTTCTTTAAAACGTCTTGCAGTTTCTTTTACAACGGCAAAAGCTTCTGGAAGAATTTCCATCAATATTTTTTCAGAAATTTCATAAGCTTCTTTTTCAAGAGCATCTATTGCATTGTAAATATCTTCTCTTAAATCAATATCAGAAGTGTTTTCTGCTTCTGTTTTTTTAGTTGCAATTTCTGCATCTTGTTTAGCACGAGCTTGTTTAATTTTTTGTTTAAACTCAGCTGTTTTTGCTCTCAATTGATCGTGAGATAATGCCATAAGTGCTGGTTCTAATGCTCTTATTTTGGCAATATAAGGTTGTGTAGCTTTTACATCTTTTTGAGATTTATCGCCAACAAATGCTTTAAGTATGCTATTTATGAAACTCATAATGGGTTTGTATTTATAATTTTATAAAGTTGTGCAAATTTAAACAAAAAAAAAGCCCCAATGGAGACTTTCTTTCTGTTGTGATTGTTTATTTTTTGTTAATATTCATCCTCGTTCCAAAGATAATCTTCGTCGGTTGGATAATCTGGCCAAATTTCTTCCATTGATTCATATATTTCTCCTTCGTCTTCAATAGACTGAAGATTTTCGACTACTTCAAGCGGCGCACCAGCTCTAATTGCGTAATCTATAAGTTCGTCTTTGGTTGCAGGCCACGGTGCATCACTTAAATACGATGCTAATTCTAATGTCCAGTACATATAATAGTGTTTTAAATCCTAGTGA
>JAIEMH010000134.1 GCA_019752245.1 Flavobacteriaceae bacterium | reverse complement strand
ATGACGAAGAGAATCATCATAACAATACAAAAATTATAATACAATAGAAATTTAACAACTGCCACTAACAGCCGTTTCAAGAAATGGCGAGGCACGGGATTTATCAGAAATTGGAAAGGTCTTTAATTAAAAGTTTTGTCTATATTTGTGAAGGCCTGGTCTTGGTTCATCGCTACTTCATGCAGCCGAGACACGTTGTGCGTCATTGTACCGAACCCTATTATAGACAAGAAAAAATAGAAAAAATGAAAAATAATATCATACTTTTTACCTTGACTTTCATTTCGGTTTTCGCATTTGGACAGAAACCGAAAGTGAAACCTGTAGAAACTACGAAACCTTTTGTTCTTGGTGTTATTGACGAAATTCAATCAAAAGAACTTGCAGAAAAAAGAGTTTTGAATATTTATCTTCCAGAAGGTTATAATCAAAATGACACAATAAAATATCCAGTTATTTATTTATTAGACGGTTCAGCAGATGAAGATTTTATACATATTATTGGACTTGTACAATTTAATAGTTTTGAATGGATAAATCAGGTTCCAAAATCAATTGTAGTTGGCATTGCAACAGTTGACAGAAGAAGAGATTTTACTTTTCCTACAACAATTCAAGAAGATAAAAAGACTTATCCAACGACAGGACATTCAGATAAATTCATTTCGTTTATTGAAAAGGAATTACAACCTTATATACAAACCAAATACCAGACAAACAATGACAAAACTATAATCGGACAATCATTAGGTGGACTTTTTGCAACAGAAGTCCTTTTAAAAAAACCGACACTTTTCAACAAATACATTATTATTAGCCCAAGTTTATGGTGGGACAATGGTTCGTTGATGAATCAGGATTCAAATTTATTGACAGAGAATTTTAATCAAAAAATAGACATATACATTGGCGTTGGAAAAGAAGGACTAACACCAACTAAAATACCAAGAGTTATGGAAGTTGATGCAAATCTATTGACTGAAAAAATCAAAGGTTCAAAAAGCAAAAAAGTGAAAGTGTTTTTTGACTATTTACCACAAGAAAATCATGCAACAATTATGCACCAAGCTGTTTCAAATTCATTTAGACTTTTATACCCAATCACAACAAAAGAATAAGAAACAAAAACTTGATAGAAAACAACGAACGCACAACATGGCTTTGGCAAAAGTGGGGCTTTTGTACTAGGCTGAACATTTGTACTTTCTATTAGCTTTTGTACTAAATTTGAACTTTGGTACTTTCTAAACCCCACCTTCACGAAGCCCAAAACGTTGGCAGAAATTTAAAAAGAACGACGAAAAATGACAAAATCACTTATACTTATAACATTTTTAGTTCTTTTCAATTTTAGAATGGTTGGACAAGAAAATTGTAATTGTAACGCAGATTTAAACTTTGTAATTGAAAAAATTGAAAAAGAACATCCTGGATTTTCTGTTAATGTCACAGACAAAAATATTGAATCATATAAAAGTTTAAAGGATAGTTTAATTACCGAAACTAAAAAAGATAATGTATCAAAAGATTTATGTCAAAAAATCATTAAAATATATATATGCTTTATTAAAGACAAACATCTTCAAATTTATGACCCAATTAAAATTAGTGAAGCTGAATATGAAAAGAATTTCGTTGCTAAAAATTTACCTAAATATATAGACATAGAAAACTCAACAGGTTACAAAAAATACCAAGTTTTAACTACAAATTATGGAAGGAATTAGATAATTTTTATGATAGTATTACTCCAATTATTAAAACAAAACAGAAAATAATTCTTGATATTAGAAATAACGCTGGCGGTGGAGAAAGAATGTATAACCAACTTTTAAAAATTTTAAAATCAAACTCTAAAAAAATAAAAATTGCAGTTGTTTATAACAAAAGATGTGCAAGTGCTTGTGAGGAAGTTGCATTAATCCTAACTGAAAACAAAAATATAAAATCGTTTGGCGAAAATACAAATGGACAATTTGCGTATGGTTTTGTGAAAGCATATAAAACTCCAAATTGCGGATTTTCATTTATAATTACTACAAAAAAATATTCAGAAAGATTAAAGTATGAATATGTTGGGGTTCAACCAGAAGAAATACTTGATAAGGAAAATGAATCAGATTGGATAAAAATTATTGAAAAGAAACTAAGTGAATAAAAAACTTCTGCAAACAGCCGTTTCAAGAAATGGCGAGGCTCGGGATTTATCAGAAATTGAAAAGGTTTTTAATTTAAAGTTTTAGTTATATTTGTAAAGGCTTGGTCTTGGTTCTTCGCCACTTCTGCAATCCGAAAGAAGTTGGCAGATATTTTGGGGAAACTGAATAAATTCAAACATTTATGAAAAAATTACAAATATTTTTATTTCTATTCTATACAAGTTTATTATTTTCTCAAGAATTCAATTCAGAATTAAAATTAACAGCCGACAGCGACACAATCTATTGGAATAAAAATGAACTTATTAAAAAGTATGATTTAGGATTTATAGAAAACTCTAAAAGTAAAGTTTTCTTTAGATTTTGGTCGTTCGGAACAACTATAGAAATTTCAAAAAGTGAAAATAAATAGTACGGAAGTTTATCTTATTTTGTCCAAGAGTACTCGGAAGAATCAAAGAGAATATTTAAAAAAGTATATCAATTGGAAAACAAAATTTGTGATGATATTGTAAAGTTAATTGATAGCTCTAAAATTAATTCGATTCCAACTGATAAACAAATAAAAGGTTGGCAACAAGGTTTTGACGGAATAACTTATTATTTTGAAACAAAATCTGAAAAAGAATATTCTTTTAAAAGTTATTGGACACCAAGCTCACAAGAAAATGTAATTGAAGCTATAAAAATAAAAAACTTTATAAATGAACTTTATAAACTTTGTAATTCAGAAGAAATTTCAAAACAATTTAGAAAAGAAATTCCATTTAGAAGTTATAATTATGAAGGTTCATCTGTTGTTGCAACAAGATTAATGACGCCAGAAGAATATAAGGAATACAAAAAAGCAAAACGGAAAAAGAAGCAGAAAGAATAAAAAAACATCTACCAACAGCGCTTTCAAGGAATGGCAAGGCAAGCAATTTATCAAAAATTGGAAAGGTTTTTAATTTAAAGTTTGTTATATTTGAAAAGGCTTGGTCTTGGTTCATCGCTACTTCTGCAATCCGAAAGACGTTAACAATAATTATGAGAAAAAACAGGAAAACATACTTAATAATCATATTCACTTTAATAACACATTTTATTAAAGCTCAAGAAATATATTCCTATGAAAAACAAATTGATAAAATTGAAAACTACATAGTTACTCAATTTGAAACAGAAAATAAAAATGACAATGTGATTTTAAGAGGAACATTAATCGAACCCAAATCAAAGTATACCAAAGTAGTACTAATTGTCCCAGGTTCAGGAAAAGACACTAGAAATTCACATTATAAACTTACGGCGAAATTACTTGAAAATAATATCGCTGTTTATCGTTATGATGAAAGAGGATGTGGTTTATCTACTGGAAATTTCAATACCTATTTTTACAATCTCAATGATATGATAAATGATTTGAAGTCGGTATATCAAGATTTAAAAAACAACAAATTACTGACCGATAAAAAAATAGGATTACTAGGTCATAGTTTAGGCGGAATGGTGACAATTAGTTTAGAGGATAGTAATTTAATTCCTGATTTTTTTATTCAATGGGCATCGCCTGTTCAAAACAAAGGTGCTTTTTTAAAATATCAACTCACAACAAGTGTCAATAAATTTGAAAATGAACTTATTTATGATTCATTAGAAGAAAAATTAAATGTAATGGATAAAATTAATAATGTAATTTTTGAAAATAAAAATGATGAAAATACAGTGTTGTGCAAAAAAATTGATAAAGTAGCAAAAGAGATAGGTTACACAAAAAAAAGATATAAAAGATTTACATACGCAAATTTTTATTCAACTAAAGAGTTAATAAAAAAAGATTTAGAAAATGCTTATAAAAAGTGTAAAACAAATCTATTATATATTATTGGAGAAAATGATAAATATGTTGATGCAAAAAAGGAAACAGAACTTCTAAGTAGTTTTAATAATAAGTATATTGAAATTGTGAAAATTAAAAACTTAAATCACTATTTACAAAGTGGAACTGAAAATAGTGAACATTTGTACGAAATAGAAGATGAAGCATCAACAATAATTATAAAATGGATTAACAAGCAATAACTACTGCCAACGTAGGTTTTACGCTATTGGAGTTTTGGGCTTCATTTAAAGTTTGTTTTCTATCATTCAAGTCATTGCAAAACCAAAAATTTCGGCTTCTTTAATTCGCCACTCCAGCTACGCAAAGTGTTCCATCTAAATAAAATACCTAGACGAACTAGGTATTCCTATGAAAAACTCCGCAAATGTCTACTGACTTTGCAGTTTTTTATATTTGATGAAATTAGGGTTCAAAAATTTATCTCCAGAGCGCGCTGATTATCAATCGGTGCCTTTGAATACGCTAACAGACTTTTCAAAAATGGCCAGGCACCGGATGCATTTCAAATCAAAAGGTTTTTAATTTAAAGTTTTATTTATATTTGATTAATTAAATACAACAAAAAGATATTTGAAAAACGAAATAACAATTTTAGATATCTTTTTTTTTTTAAACAATGATTAACAAATAGTTAATATGAAAACTTATTTTTATACTTCGTATATTTATGAGTTGTGCGATATTATCAAAAAAACGTAGAAATATATAACATAAATCAAAAATGAGAAAAATAACACTTTTACTATTATTAATAATTGTTTCTTGCAATAAAAAAGAACAAAAATCAGAACAAAATTTAGATTTTTTTAATTTAAAAGGAAAAATTAAAACCGTCCAAATTACAACTTATGAAGCGGATTTAAAATTTGGAGAACCACAAAAAAATAATAATATTTTTAATCAAGAAATTCTAAAATTTAATACTGACGGTTTACTTATTTCAAAAAATGCCGAGTTTGAAAATTTTGAATACAAATATGACAATTCTAATAATTTGATTTTTTCTGCTGAAAAAAACAAGGAAGGGAAAACAAATATTACTC
>JAIEMH010000123.1 GCA_019752245.1 Flavobacteriaceae bacterium | reverse complement strand
ATTTAATTGCAACCATCGATTTTGGAAAAACAGAAGAAATAAATAAACTCACAATTAGCTTTTTAGAAAACGAAGGAAGTTGGATTTATTTCCCAAAGAATATTGAGATTTTAGTTTCTAATGATGGAATTAATTTTGAAAGAGCTAAACAAGTTTCATCGGAAGAAATAGTTCAAATGAGAGGTGAAGTTGCAGTAAATGATATTTCTAAAAAAGGAAGATTCTTAAAGGTAATAGCAACTAATTTCGGAAAAATTCCAGACGGAAATCCAGGCGCTGGTTCTAACGCATGGTTGTTTGTAGATGAAATTGGAGTTGAATAAATAGAAAATATGGCAAATAGAAGAAATTTTATAAAAACCGCAGCGGTTGGTTCTATAGCACTAGCATTAAATTCTTTTAAATCTCAAGAAGAAGAAAATTCTATTGTTTTTGATGGAAAAGTAAACAAACCAATTGTACTTTCTACTTGGAATTTTGGAGTAAAAGCCAATGGTGCAGCATGGGAAGTTCTAAAAAATAACGGACGCGCTTTAGATGCGGTTGAAGCTGGAGTGAAAATTCCAGAAGGTGATCCAACAGAACGAAGCGTAGGCTATGGTGGACGACCTGATAGAGACGGAAGAGTGACTCTTGATGCTTGCATTATGGATGAATTTTCCAATATTGGTTCAGTAGCTTGTCTAGAATATATTAAGCATCCTATTTCTGTAGCAAGAGCCGTTATGGAAAAAACGCCGCATGTAATGTTGGTTGGTGATGGTGCGCTACAATTTGCGCTTTCGCAAGGTTTTACTAAAGAAAATTTATTGGTAGAAGCCTCAGAAAAAGAATGGAAAGAATGGCTCAAAACCAGTCAATACAAACCAATTGCCAACATCGAAAATCACGACACTATAGGAATGATTGCCTTGGATAGTGCAGGAAATTTATCTGGAGCATGCACCACAAGCGGAATGGCATACAAAATGCACGGACGCGTAGGAGATTCACCAATTATTGGAGCAGGATTGTATGTTGATAACGAAATTGGAGCAGCAACTGCAACCGGTCATGGAGAAGAAGTAATAAGAATTGCTGGCTGTCATTTGGTTGTTGAGCTAATGCGTCAAGGAAAATCACCTCAAAAAGCTTGCGAAGAAGCCGTTTCCAGAATTGTGAAATTGACTAAAAACAGAAATAAGAATCTTAAAGATATTCAAGTCGGATTTATTGCTTTAAATAAAAAAGGTGAATATGGTGCCTATTGCATTCAAGGCGGTTTCAATTATGCAGTAAACGATGCTTCTGGAAATAAATTAGTTGACGCAAATTATTTTTTGAAATAATGAACAAACTCGAAATAGCTTGCTTTAATTTAGAATCAGCAATAGTTGCTCAAGAAAATGGAGCTGACAGAATAGAACTTTGTGACGATATTGCAGTTGGAGGAACAACTCCAAAAGCATTAGACATAATTAATACAAGAAAATTAGTTACTATAGATTTATACATAATGATTCGTCCAAGAGGAGGGAATTTTGTTTATTCTGAAGAAGAGTTTTTTCAAATTAAATTCAACATTCTGCAGTTTAAATCGTTGAAAGTGAATGGTTTTGTTTTCGGAATTTTGAATGAAAACAATGAAATTGATGTTGAAAGAAATACAGAATTAGTAGCTTTAGCCAAACCATTTCCATGTACTTTTCATCGTGCTTTTGATGAGGTTTCTGATGCTTTCAAATCATTAGAAGAAATCATTGAATGTGGTTTTAAAACCATTTTAACTTCGGGTCAAGCCCAAAATGCTGTCGAAGGAATCAATCAATTAGCTGAGTTAGTCGAAAAAGCTGATAATAGAATAGTTATAATGCCTGGCGGTGGATTGCGGTCGTCTAATATTGATTTAATCAAACAAAAAACTAAATCCAATTGGTTTCACTCTTCAGCAATTACCAATGGAAGCGAAAAGGCAAATCCCAAAGAAATTATTTCCTTAAAGTCTAAACTAAAAACCATTTCTTAAATGAAATTTAATGATTCATATGCTCCAAAATTAAAGAAATTTTATCTACAAATAATTTTTCTACTGGGCATTTGTCTAACACTTTCAGCACAAAATTCGCAACGCAATTTAAGTTCTCAAACATGGATTTTCAAAAAGAAATCTGATCTAAATTGGTTGCCAGCATCAATTCCTGGGACAGTTCATACTGATTTGTTTTTAAATAAAATCATTCCAAATCCATTTCTATCAAATAATGAAAAACAGTTGCAATGGATTGAAAATGAAGATTGGGAATATCAAACAACTTTTACAATTTCCAATAAAGAAATTTCTAACCAAAATAGCATGCTTCAATTGGAAGGTTTAGATACTTATGCTGAGGTTTTCTTAAACAATAAAAAGATTTTAGAAGCCAACAATATGTTTAGAACTTGGAAAGTAAATGTGAAAAACCTATTAAAAACTGGCAAAAATGATTTAAGAATAGTTTTCAATGCAGCAGTAAAAATCGGAAAAGAAGAAGCCAAGAAACTTCCGTACACATTGCCTTCTGATGAAAGAATATTTACTAGAAAAGCCCAATATCAATATGGCTGGGATTGGGGTCCAAGATTTGTAACTGCAGGAATTTACAAACCTATAACGCTGTGTTTTTGGAATGATGCAACTATTGAAAATATAAAATATGATCAAGATGTTCTATCTGATGCTATTGCAAAACTTACATTTAAAACTACAATAAATTCTCAAAAAGCAGGAAAATATACTTTAAAAATAAATGACAAAGAGCAATCTGTTACTTTAAAAGCAGGAATAAATACTGTTGCATTTCCTTATGAAATTAAGAATCCAAAACGTTGGTGGACTAACGGTTTAGGAGAAGCAGTTCTTTATCCATTCGAATTAAATTTGTCACAAAACAGAAGAAAAATTGACAGTAAAAAATTGAATATAGGATTAAGAACTATAGAATTAATGCAAGAAAAAGATGCTATTGGTAAAAGCTTTTATTTCAAATTGAACGGAATTCCAGTTTTTATGAAAGGTGCAAATTATATTCCACCAGATAGTTTTTTGCCAAGAACTACCGATTCTGTTTATAAATCAATTGTGAAAAATGCAGTTGATACTAACATGAACATGCTGCGCGTTTGGGGTGGAGGAGTTTATGCTGACGATGTTTTTTATGAAGAATGTGATAAAAAAGGCATTCTAGTTTGGCAAGATTTTATGTTTGCATGCGCCATGTATCCAGGTGATGATGATTTTCTTGATAATGTAAAAAATGAAGTAATCGACAATGTAACTCGTTTGCAAAACCATCCGAGTATTGCACTTTGGTGTGGCAATAATGAAAGTGATGAAGGCTGGAAAAACTGGGGTTGGCAAAAACAATACAAGTATTCAGAGCAAGATTCGACTAAAATCTGGAAGGATTATGAAGCCCTTTTTTATAAATTGATTCCTAAAACATTAGACAGCTTGCTTTCTCCAAAAGAAAATAGATACTGGCCTTCGTCGCCATCCATTGGTTGGGGTAAAAAGGAGAGTTTAACTCAAGGAGATTCACATTATTGGGGTGTTTGGTGGGGAAAAGAGCCTTTTGAAATCTATGAAAAAAAGGTTGGTAGATTCATGAGTGAATATGGATTTCAAGGAATGCCTAATCTTGAAACTTTCCAAAGTTTTGCTTCCAAAGAGGATTTAAATTTATATTCTGAAGTCGTCAAAAATCATCAAAAGCATGCAACTGGTTATCAAACTATCAATGAATATATGGAACGTGATTATAAAGTTCCAACGGCATTTGCAGATTATATTTATGTTTCCCAATTGTTGCAAGCAGACGGAATGAAAACTGCTATAGAAGCCCACAGAAGAGCCAAACCTAATTGTATGGGAACATTATTTTGGCAATTAAACGATTGTTGGCCTGTCACTTCTTGGAGTGCAGTAGATTACTTCGGAAGGTGGAAAGCACTTCAATATCAAGTAAAAAGAAGTTTTAATAACCTATTGATTGCTGCAACAGAAGACAAAAATAATTATCAAATTTATGTAATCAATGATGATTTAAAATCCTATGATGGTGATTTTAAAATTGCATTGTTAGATTTTAATGGAAAAGAATTGTGGAAAATTGATGAAAGTTTTGAAACCTCTGAAAATTCAAGCGAACTACATTTTGAAATTCCAAGAGACAACGTTGCGATTAAAGATAGGTCAAAATCGCTGTTTTCTATATCCTATAAAACAAAAGAAGGAAAAACTGCCGAAGCACTATACTATTTTGTTAAACCAAAAGAGTTAAACCTCAATAAGCCAACTATTAAAGTAACAAAAATTGATAATTTAACTGTGGAAATAACTTCAGACGTTTTGGCTAAAAATGTTTATTTGTCTGCTAATGAAGAACCTTTTTTTAGTGATAATTATTTTGATGTCTTGCCTAATCAAAAGGTAATTGTCAAACTTTCAAAACCAGTTACAGACATTAAAGTAAAGTCGTTGTTTGATACTTTAAAATAAAAAATGCCTCACAATAAGTAAGGCATTTTGATATTTTTGATTCTAGAATAATCCGTTTATTTCGGCATCAATTCTATTGATAATCATTCCTAAATCTTCTGGATTATTTACAAAATCTATGTTGTCAACATCAATAATTAATAGTTTTCCTTTGTCGTAAGTGGTAATCCAAGCTTCATAACGTTCGTTCAATCTACTTAAATAATCAATAGAAATTGAGTTTTCATAATCGCGACCACGTTTGTGAATTTGCCCAACTAAATTCGGGATTGAACTTCTTAAATAAATTAATAAATCTGGTGCTTCTACCAAACTTTCCATCAATTCAAATAGCGATTTGTAGTTTTCAAAATCACGATTGGTCATCAATCCCATAGCGTGAAGATTGGGTGCAAATATGTGAGCATCTTCATAAATCGTTCTATCTTGAATGATTTTTTTACCGCTTTCGCGAATTTGTAGCACTTGACGAAAACGACTGTTCAAGAAATAAATCTGTAAATTAAACGACCAACGTTCCATTTGATGGTAAAAATCATCTAAATATGGATTGTCAACTACATCTTCAAAATG
>JAIEMH010000026.1 GCA_019752245.1 Flavobacteriaceae bacterium | reverse complement strand
GACGAACAGAAACAGTATATTTTCCGCCTTCGTTGTTTTCTTTTTCGATTTTTGCGATTTCGGCATTGATAGCTTTTTCTCTATCAGCTTCACTCATTGAAGGATTAACAACTGCTAAAATACGTTTTGAACAATCGTCCATACGAACAAAGAAACGAACATATAAACTTGAAGGTTTTCTTTCGTCAGCTTTGCTTTTTGCCCAAAATCCATTTTTTAATAAATTGTTTTCTGGAGTAGAAAGTTCAGCAATTCCGTCATATCCACAGTGGTGATTAGTTAAAACCAAACCATCTTTAGAAATAATTTCGGCAGTACAACCGCCATTGAATTGAACAATAGCATCTTTTAAACTGTGGTGATTGATGCTGTAAATTTCTTCGGCTGTCAATTGCAAGCCCATTTTTTCCATGTCGCGGTGATTCAAACGTTCGATGAACATTAAAAACCACATTCCTTCATCGGCTTTTACACTCATTGGTATAAGCATAATTGCAGCAATTAAGGATAAAATAATTTTTTTCATTTTAAAGAATATAAAGGTTAATTGTTTGTTAGCTAATAATCTATTTAAAAGAGTATTTTTCTTTTAAAATTGAATATTATAAAATTTTAGTGTTGCGAAAGTACTAATTTTTGAGGATTTAATAAAATTATGACTTTAAAACTATATCGTTTTATTTAATTTTAACTTTATTTTAGGAAATCAAGAATTTTGATAAAATAAAAAAAGCCCCGAATAATTCGAGGCTTCAATTTTATTTATACTTTTCTACAAACCGTGACTGTTATCTGGTTTTTCATCATCAACATTTAACATTTCCCAAAGTTTATCTTTTAATTCTGTTAAACCTTGCTGCGCAACAGATGAAATGAACAAATAAGGTGTTCCTTTAAATTCAACATCCAATTGTTGTTTTAATTCATTTTTTAGTTCATCATCTAGCATATCACATTTTGAAATTACTATCAATCGATCTTTATCTAACATTTCTGGATTGTAACGACGTAATTCATCAAGTAAAATTTCGTATTCTTTTTTGATGTCTTTTGCATCAGCCGGAACTAGAAACAGCAACGTTGAATTTCTCTCGATGTGACGCAAGAAATAATGTCCTAATCCTTTTCCTTCGGCTGCACCTTCAATAATTCCCGGGATATCTGCAATTACAAAGGATTGAAATTCACGATACGCAACAATTCCTAAATTAGGCTTTAGAGTTGTAAAAGCGTAATCAGCAATTTTTGGTTTTGCTGAAGTTAACACAGAAAGCAAAGTTGATTTTCCAGCATTAGGAAAACCTACTAAACCAACGTCTGCTAAAACTTTCAGCTCTAAAATAACATCAATTTCTGTTGATGGCATTCCAGGTTGTGAATATCTTGGCGTTTGATTGGTTGAACTTCTAAAATGCCAGTTTCCTAATCCACCTTTTCCTCCTTGTGCTAAAATTTTTTGTTCTCCGTGCTCGGTAATTTCGAAAAGAATTTCTCCTGTTTCAATATCTTTCACAACGGTTCCCAACGGTACTTCTACAATTTTATCTTCACCATCGTGACCTGTGCTTCGAGAGCTTCCGCCATCACCACCATGACCACCACGCATGTGTTTTACAAACTTTAAATGAAAAAGTGTCCAAAGACTTTTGTTTCCTCTTATGTAAACGTGTCCGCCACGACCACCATCACCACCATCTGGACCACCTTTTTCTATGAATTTCTCGCGGTGTAAATGCGTAGAACCTTTACCTCCTTTTCCGGAAGTAACATATATTTTTACGTAGTCTACAAAATTTCCTTCTGTCATTTTTTCTTTAGTATTCAGTTATCAGCATTTAGTTTTCAGCTATTTAGATTATCTAAAACTTACATCTAAAACTTATAACAATTTAATTATCAGTGAACATTTTTTTAGTAATCAGACTAACTGAAAACCTACCACTGAATGCTTTTATTCTTTATATGTTTTTATTAAAATCTTTTCAATTACAACACCGTCCATTTTTTGGGCTTCAAATTCGAGTTTATTCCAGATTAACTTTTCACCTTGTTTTGGAATATTTCCTAATTCGGTGATAAAAAAACCACTTACCGTAGTAACTTCATAATCAGTTGTAAGTTCGTCCATATCAAAATAGGTCAGGAAATCATGCAACGAATATTGTCCGTCAACCAACCAAGTTCCATCTTCATTTGCTATAAGTTTGAACTCATCATCGTCAAAATCGGATGCATCTCCAACAAGCGCTTCTAAAATATCATTTAAAGTAATAATTCCCTGAAAAACGCCATATTCATCAGTAACAAATGCATAGTGAATCTTTGATTTCTTGAAATTTTCTAACGCTTTATAGGCTGATGTATGTTCGATAAAATATACTGGATCTTTCGCAATTGACTTTAAATTGAAATTTCCTTTTTCGAAATTTGCGAACAAATCTTTCAAGAGAACAACTCCAATAACATCGTCCAGGTTTTCTTCGCAAACTGGATAAACAGAGTGCAATTCTTCGAGAACTTTCGCCTTTACTTCCTCTACAGAATCATTTACAGAAAGATAAATTATGGAACTTCTATGCGTCATCAACGAGTTTACTTTTCGGTCGCCAATATGAAAAACACGTTCCACTATATCTTGTTCAATTTCTTGAACTTCACCAACTTCTGTTCCTTCTTTAATGATGGCTTTGATTTCGTCTTCAGTAACTTTACCGTCGGCAGTTGGTTTTATGTTTAATATTTTAAGTAAAAAATCTGTCGAAATAGTTAGCAACCAAATGAATGGCGCAGTAACCTGAGAAATTATCCTCATCGGAATTGCTACTGATTTAGCAATGGCTTCTGGATAATTTAAACCAATTCTTTTGGGTAATAACTCTCCTAAAACTAACGAGAAAAAGGTTAATACAACCACTACTATTCCAACTGCAATTGAATGCGCGTAGGGCTTTAAAACTGTGAAACCTTCTATAAACACTTGAACGTTTGTTGTTATTTTATCTCCAGAATAAATACCTGTTAAAATACTGATTAAGGTAATTCCTATTTGTACTGTTGACAATAATTTATTGGGAGAATTAACCAAATCCAAAGCGACTTTTGCGTTCTTCTGACCTTTTTTTGCAGCAGTTTCTAATCGGCTTTTTCGAGCAGAAATCAATGCAATTTCCGACATTGAAAAAACGCCGTTTAAGATTATTAAAAAAAGAATTATTAAAATTTCCATAGCTTAAAATTACAAAAAAAGAGCATAAATCCATCTTATCGGAAATAGCTCCTTTTCTGTTTGCAAATATCTGAAAAAAAATTGAATGCTCGAAATATATATTCAAAGCAAATTTTTAGCCTATAATTTATCGAAAATTTCGTTCAATCTTTCGTTAACTTCTAAAATTGTTCCTATACCATTTACTTCATGAAATTTACCTTGTTCTAAGTAATAATTCATTAATGGCGCTGTTTTCTGGTTGTATTCGTCGTAACGGTTTCTGATTTTTTCTTCATCTTGATCGTCTGGTCGTCCTGAAGTTTTTCCTCTTTCTAAAAGACGTGCTACCAAAATATTGTCGTCGGCTTCAAGAGCAACAGTTGCTGTGACACTTTGCCCTTTTAATGCTAAAAACGTATCCAAAGCTTCTGCCTGAGCCAATGTTCTTGGAAAACCATCAAATAAAAACCCTGCCGAATGTGGATTTTTATCAACTTCATTTTGCAACATCTGAATGGTTACCTCGTCTGGAACCAAATCACCTTTGTCCATGTAGGTTTTAGCAAGTCTACCTAAATCAGTGTCGTTTTTAATATTAAATCTAAAAATATCCCCAGTTGAAAGATGTGTTAAATTGTATTTTTCTTTTAAAAATTCAGCCTGTGTGCCTTTACCTGCACCAGGTTTTCCGAAAAGAACGATGTTAATCATTTTAATTAGATTGTTAGATTATTGGTTTGTTAGATTATTGAATTTCTTAAATCTATTTTTTACTTTAGACTTTCGACTTTAAAACTTTCAGTTTTAAGACTACTGTGCTAATTGATAAACATCTGGCAAATTTCTTCCTAAACCATCATAGTCTAAACCATATCCTACGATGAATTTATTTGGAATTCTAATTCCTATATAATCAATTTTTATGTCTTTTTTGTACGCTTCTGGTTTAAAGAAAAGGGTTGCAATTTTTAAATGCTTCACGCCTTTTTCTTTGAAAATTGCTCTTAATTCTTCTATTGTATTTCCTGTATCAACTATATCTTCAACAATCACAACTGTTCTTCCTTCAAGATTTTCATTGATTCCAATAAGTTGTTTTACCTCATTTGTGGTTTGCGTTCCTTCATACGAAGCCATTTTTACAAAACTCACTTCGCACATGCCACGATATTGCTTCATTAAATCGGCCAAAACCATAAATGAACCATTTAAAACTCCTATAAAAACAGGAACTTCTTCAAAGAAATCGTCGTCCATTTGCTTTGCCATATTTTTAATTGCAAAATCTATCTCATCAGAAGAAATAAATGGCTCGAAAGTTTTGTCGTGAAGATGTATCATTATTTTTCGGTTTAGGAATAAGGTGCAAATTTAAAGAAGTAAAAACTATTACGTTGCAAGTATTTAAACTTTTTTGCAAATTTGATATATTTACCAAATGAATGCAAATTTTTACAACCAAATAGCTAACAGTACAGCACATAGAAAAAGTAGAGATGACAATAAAAATTTCATCTTTAACAATCCTGAATATTTACAGTATTTATTGGAAATTGCATTCAACACTAAGGATAAAAATCATCACAAAGCTTGTTGGATTTTAGAATTGATTTGCGAAGAACAAATGGAATTGTTTCTACCATTTTTAGATGAATTTTGTAAAACTCTAAATAAATATACCTCGGATTCTGCTATTCGTTCGATTTCAAAAATTTGTTTGTTTTTATCAAATTCCGAAAAATATTCATTGACCAAAAATCAAGAAGAAAAAATAATTGAAATCCAATCCAATCCTAAGTTTCTAAACGATTTCGGTTAAAATATCCCTAAATTCTAGGTACCATACATAACAAATTATCTACAATAGTAAAATATAACTAAGCAAAAAAAA
>JAIEMH010000375.1 GCA_019752245.1 Flavobacteriaceae bacterium | reverse complement strand
CAAAAATATAGTATTGAATAGAATGTCAACATCCTATACTAAAAATATTGATGTTCCAGCTTTTAGTATTAACAACTATATTGTTTGGGGTGCAACAGCAATGATGTTAAGTGAACTAAAAGATGCGTTAAAATTAGTGCTTTAAATAAGAAGTTTTTGTAAGTTTGTCATTCATTTTTCTACAGACTAATATGGGATTGTTTAAACGAAATCCTTTTGGACATATACTTTTTATCAAGAAATGGCTTATCCGAATTTTTGGAGTAATTACTCATAGACGTTATCGTGGTTTTAATGAATTGCAAATTGATGGTTCAGAAATAATTAGAGCATTACCAGATAAAAATGTGCTTTTTATCTCCAATCATCAAACTTACTTTGCAGATGTTGTAGCTATGTTTCATGTATTCAATGCTAGTCTTTCTGGACGTGCAGATAATATTAAAAATGTAGGTTATTTATGGCAACCAAAAATGAATGTTTATTATGTTGCTGCAAGTGAAACTATGAAAGCAGGATTACTTCCGAGAATTTTATCCTATGTCGGAGCTATTACAGTAGAAAGAACTTGGCGTGCAGGCGGAAAGGACGTTACCGAAAAACGAGAGGTAAACCCTAATGATACTGAAAATATTAAAATTGCTCTTGCAGACGGATGGGTAATTACATTTCCTCAAGGAACAACAAAATCCTTCAAACCTGTTAGAAAAGGAACAGCTCATATTATAAAACAGCATAGGCCAATAGTAGTACCGATTGTTATTGACGGCTTTCGCAGATCATTTGACAAAAAAGGATTACGTTTAAAAAAGAAAAATATTCTTCAATCATTTATAATAAAAGAACCTTTGGTTATTGATTATGATAACGATACAATTGAAGAAATTGTTGAAAAAGTAGAATACGCAATTGAACAGCATCCATCTTTTTTAAAAGTGATTCCTGCCGAGGAAATTGAAGAGCAAGAAAAACTCAATAAATTTCGTCAATGGGACTATTAATTTATAAAAAAAGCCTGATAAATTTTATCAGGCTTTTTTTATAAATCTATTTTCTTTAATTCCTTATAATTATTTAAAAGTCTTCGCAGCAATCTTCCATAAATTAATCTGTAAAACAACCAAAAAACCGTTAAAAATAAAACTAACGAAACAAAGCAAATTAAAATAATTATAACCATAGCTTTTTGATTTTCAAGTAATTTATGAACTTCAGGATTAATTGTAAAAGCTGTTATAAAACCGATAATCATACTTACAGACATCATACCCAATTGATACCAAACATAATACTGAACCGTTTTTCGGGTCTTTATAATATCCTTCATCAATTGTTTTGTAGATGTTATAGTTGAAATCTGTATATAATTTTTATAGAAAAAATAAATAAAAACTGCCACAACTGAATAATTTAAAATCGTAAAATATTTAAAAAATTCAATCAAAAACTCACCATGATTTTTCTTCAAATAATCGTCCATATTATAAAAAACACTTATGGCAGTCCATAACAAAACCTCTAAAATACTTATAATCAAAATCCACTTCACAATTGAAGAAGACTTCTTATGCAGCATTTTATAAATTTCAACTTCCGATATTTGTTCAAACGAATTCTCGTTCTTCTTCCAATCCTTTTTCAATAAATCCAATTCTTCCATCATAATCTTACGGATTTAATATTTTTTTCAATTTACCTTTAATTCTATTCATCTTCACCCTTGCATTAACCTCACTTATTCCTAATGTTTCCGCAATTTCTGTATAATCTTTATCTTCCAAATACATAAAAATCAATGCCTTTTCAATGTCATTCAACTGTTGCACGGCTTGATACATTAACTTAATTTGTTCTTCCTCTTCTGTATTATAATCTTCCTGACTTATAAAAAAACTCTTGCTTTCATAATCCACCGTAGAAATACTTCTGGTACTTTTTCTATACAAAGTAATCGCCGTATTCAGTGCGACCCGATAAGCCCATGTAGAAAATTTAGACTCGCCTCTAAACTTCGGAAAAGCTTTCCAAAGCTGTATCGTAATCTCCTGAAATAAATCCTTGTGTGCATCCTCGCCCGAAGTATACAGACGACAAATCTTGTGGATAATGTTCTGATTATCCTTAAGCTGCTTCACAAACGATTGTTCCAAACCCTCACTCATATCTACGTTAGTAACCCAATTATAGATTTTGTTACAAGATAAGCATTTTTTTTAGGAGCGAATGGTTTGCGCATCACTATAAACCTTTTTCCTGCTTTCCGCGTTACACGGTAACTGCTCCAATCAGGGCTAAACTGCCATCCATTTACACAAAATCAGAATCAGAATTCTATTTTTCTTAAATCACTTTAAATTACTAATGCGCTTTGGTTAAAATCTTTTTACCTTTGTAAATCTGAACCTTAGAACCTCAGAGCCTTAAAAATGAACATTCCAAACTCAGATAAAAAGCGTGTAGTAATAATAGGAGCAGGTTTTGCAGGTTTAAGCATAGCAAAAAAACTTCGAAACCAAAACCTACAAGTTGTACTAATTGACAAACACAATTACCATACTTTTCAACCACTTCTATACCAAGTAGCAACCGGCGGATTAGAAGCTGGTTCCATTGCATACCCAATAAGAAAAGTAATTCAGCAATATAAAGATTTCTATTTCCGACTAACATCTGTAAAAGAAATAGACACCGCTAACCAAAAAATAATCTCAGAAATTGGCGATTTACATTACGATTATCTAATTATTGCAACAGGTTCCAAAACCAATTATTTTGGTAATAAAGAAATCGAACGCAATTCGATGTCCATGAAAACCATTCCACAATCATTAAATATTAGAAGTTTAATTCTGGAAAATTTTGAACAAGCAGTTCTAACGACAGATCAAGCCGATAAAGATGCACTAATAAATTTTGTATTAGTTGGCGGCGGACCAACAGGCGTAGAACTTGCTGGCGCATTGGCCGAAATGAAAAAAGCCATTCTACAAAAAGATTATCCCGATTTGAACATCGATAAAATGCAAATTAATTTGGTGCAAAGTGGCGATAGAATTCTAAACACCATGTCGGAGAAATCATCTATTGCAGCCGATAAATTTCTGGTAGATTTGGGTGTAAAAATCTGGAAAAACGTTCGCGTAACCAATTACGACGGCCGAACAATAACCACAAATTCCGATTTAACATTTGAAACTGCAACCGTAATTTGGACTGCCGGAGTTCAAGGTGCAAAAGTACCAGGTTTAGATGTCAAATCTTTAATAGATAAAGTAGATAGAATCCGCGTAAATCAATACAATCAAGTAGTTGGTTACAACAACATTTTTGCCATTGGTGACATTGCATCCATGGAAACCGAAAAGTATCCGCAAGGTCATCCCATGATGGCACAACCAGCATTGCAACAAGGCGATTTATTAGGAGAAAATCTAGTGAAATTATTAAAAAATCAACCCATGAAACCTTTTGAGTACAATGATAAAGGTTCGATGGCAACAATAGGTAGAAATCTCGCCGTTGTTGATTTGCCTAAATATCATTTCAATGGAGTTTTCGCTTGGTTTGTTTGGATGTTTGTACATCTTTTTTCACTCATCGGATTCAAAAATAAAGCTGTTGTTTTCCTTAATTGGGTGTACAATTACATCCGTTTTGACCGTGAAGGACGATTGATAATTAGACCATTTAAAAAACGAAGTTTTACTACTTTTACTAGTGATGAAGTTTAATTTTATTTTCCACAAGGTCTCCAAAACCTTGTGGGTGTAATTTACAACTCAGAATTTTTAGAATAATAATTCACCAACAAATCCACAAACTTACTATAACTTTCAATCCCATCTTGTTGCTGATTCATTTTTAAAAATTGATCATAAAAAGCATGAAAACCTTTATCTATAAAAGTGTCGTATTGTTTCCAAAATTCTTCACTTTCTTTATAATTTTCTAGAATTCCAGGATTGATTTTAGCTTTAAAATAATTGAATTTTGCCTCGTTTTTCATTCCAATATTTTTCATACAATAACGCAACGCATTAGAATATGCCGAATATTGAAAATACAAATCGTCGTTTTTTACACAAGCCAAAAATCCTATAAAATTGCATTCACTTTCGCTTGCAAAACCCATTTGATGTGCCATTTCGTGACAAATTACATTCGGAAAACCAACCATCGGAAGTTTATAATTTACCTGCGCTTCATTCGTAAACGGATTCAAATAACCACCAAATCCCATATAGGTCAACGGCAAACTAAATAATGATTTCTTTCTACTCGGAGTATTATATTCAAAAAACGGATATTGTATTGCCAAAGCATCATAACCATTTTGAGTCATCTTAAAAATAGAATCTTGCGAATAAGAATTGGTAACTTTCAAGTTTTTATTTTTGGTAATCTGATACTGAATTTCATTAGTTTTAAAAATCAGTTTCTCTGTAAAAGCATACAAATCTTCTTCAGAGTAGTCACGCTTGATACTCATTTTTTCAAAAAGTGGTTCTCTATAATAATTAAATGCCCAAAGCAAATGAAACAAAAAATAAGCAACAGAAATAAAACTAAAAACAGATAAAAGGTTATTTTTCCACTCAATTCTCCATGTTTTTCTTGCTTTCCAAATGCGTACTAAAAGATAAACAATCAAAATTCCATACGAAACATCACCAGCCGAAAACGGAATTTTACCAAAAACAGTCCGAGAAATTTTTGAAATTAAAACATACAATCCGTTGCTGTAAAGTCGTTCTACAACTTCAGGAAAAAAGGCAATAATTTTCAGAAATAAAATCTGAACTACTAAAAATATCGGTAGAATGTATTTGCGTTTCACGGTATTAAATTTGCCATAAAAATACTTATAAATCAAGAACTCGTAATTCTTTTTTCGTAAATTTGTGATTCAATTTAGAAGTTATGACACAAATCACTTTAAACATACCAGATAATGAATTGGGTTTCTTTATGAAATTGATAGAAAAATTTAATTATGAACCTTTAATTAATGATTTTACAATGAATGAAGAAATGAAAAGTTTATTAGATGAAAGAAGAGCAACTTCAAAAAAAGAAGATTTCGTTTCATGGGAAGATGTCAAAA
>JAIEMH010000125.1 GCA_019752245.1 Flavobacteriaceae bacterium | reverse complement strand
AGTTCGTCTATACTTTGGTTTAGGTGATCAACATCCCATGACTTTAGAAGAAATTGGAGAAACTTTCGATTTAACTCGTGAACGCGTTCGTCAAATTAAGGAAAAAGCAATCCGTAGATTAAAACACACATCAAGAAGTAAAATCTTGAAAACATATTTGGGTTAATCCTAATAAACGCAACAACAGTTTCAAAGCTGTTCGTTTTTTGATTGATGATTGAAACTCCGGCTGATTACCGGAGTTTTATTTTTTTGCATGACAAACAAAACTTAGGTCTGCTCACTTCACTCGGGTTTTCTAACTTTTGTTTTTTTTAGAGGCAAACAAAAATTTCAACTTTGCGAACTTTGCATAAAACCTAGCGAACTTTGCGGTTAAAATTTTATCTTTGCCAAAACAACACAAACTACAAAATGAAGAATACACTTATCGCACCATCAGTTCTCGCAGCAGATTTTGCTAATTTACAACGCGACATCGAAATGATTAACAATTCTGAAGCCGATTGGTTTCATATTGATATTATGGATGGTGTTTTTGTTCCAAATATTTCTTTTGGAATGCCAGTTTTGGAGGCTATTACTAAACATGCAAAAAAAACAATTGATGTTCATCTGATGATTGTTGAACCAGACAGATACATCAAAACTTTTGCTGATTTAGGTTCAAACATACTTACTGTTCACTATGAAGCTTGCACACATTTACACAGAACTTTACAAGCTATCAAAGCAGAAGGAATGAAAGCTGGAGTTGCATTAAACCCACATACTAATGTGAATTTATTAGAGGATGTTATCAATGATATCGATATGGTTTGCATCATGAGTGTAAATCCTGGTTTTGGAGGACAATCATTTATTGAAAATACTTACAAGAAAATCAAAGAGCTAAAGGCAATAATATCCAGAAACAACGCAACAACAATTATTGAAATTGATGGCGGTGTTACCAACAAAAATGCAGTTCAATTAGTTGAAGCTGGCGCTGATGTTTTAGTAGCTGGAAATTATGTTTTTAAAGCAGAAAATCCAACACAAACCATTAGCGACTTGAAGAAGTTAACCGCTATTTAATATGGTTTTTCACTATCAAATTTCATGAGTTTTACCTTACTATCTTCACCTTTACAAGGCTTTACCGACTTTAGATTTAGAAATGCTTTAAACAAGTATTTTGGCGGAATTGACACCTATTATTCTCCATACATTCGTTTAAACGGAAAACTCATAGTTAAATCGTCCTACGAACGCGACTTACTTCCTGAGAATAATTCTAGCCTTGAGGTAATTCCGCAGATTATTACCAACGATGCAGATGAATTTTTATTTGTTGCTAAATATGTCAAAGAATTAGGTTACAAGGAATTAAATTGGAATTTAGGTTGTCCCTATCCAATGGTTACAAAATGCGGAATGGGCTCTGGATTGATAAGCGATTCAGAAAAAATCAACAGCATTCTAGACAAAGTCCATTCCGAATCAGACATCATAGTTTCCATGAAAATGCGATTGGGTTATGATACTACCGATGAAATTCTTCAGGTGCTACCAATTTTAGATAAGTATCCAATTAAAAATATTGCCATACATGCGCGCATTGGAAAACAACTTTATAAAGGTGGAGTTCATCTTGATGCTTTTCAACATTGTATTGATAACACTAAACATAAATTGTATTACAATGGCGACATTACTTCGGTAACAAAATTTAGAGAAATGCAAGAACGTTTTCCGACTATTGATCATTGGATGATTGGTAGAGGATTGATTTCTGACCCTTTTTTGCCGAGTATGATAAAAAATAATACACTAGAATATCCAAAGAATAAAATGGAATTGTTTAGTGATTTTCATGAAACACTTTATCAAGGTTACAGCGAATCTTTATCTGGCGCAACACATATTTTATTGAAAATGCATCATTTGTGGGAATACTTTTCTACGACTTTTGACAATCCTCACAAAGTTGAAAAAAATATCCGAAAAGCTAAAAGCATTCGGAATTATGAAGAGACCGTTAAAGAGGTTTTTAAGAAAGGATAGTTTGTCTCTTTTAGACAATAGTTTGTTTAGTACTTTGAGAAAATCCAACGCAAACAAGTAGCGACTTGAAAATTTACTTCAATATAAAAATGCTCCATCTGGAGCATTTTTCGTTAGTATTGATCAATTAAATAGTTTATTAAATCTGTCGTGGTAACGATACCAACCAACAATTCATCTTCAACAACAGGAAGCGCATGAAACTCTTTTTTAGAAAGAAGTTCCGCAACCTCTTTTATGGTAGTTTCCGGTGCAACTTGCACTAGATTTCTAGCCATAACTTGCGCTACAGAAAACATATTATAAACAGTTGCATCCACTTCGGTTTCATCTTCATCTACAGCATCTGCAAAGGAAATTCTGAGCAAATCAGTATAACTTAGCATCCCAATAATTTTAGTTCCATTTACTACAGGAATATGACGAATATGATGCTTCTTAAATAGTGTTTCAGCCTTAGTCAAATCGTCGGACAGATTCAACTTTATAATGTTCGTACTCATTATAGACGATACTGGGACTTTCTGTTTCATATCATATAACTTTAAAATAATTGATTAAAGTTACAACTTGACTTAAAATAGAAACATGATAAAAATCAGTAGTAAAAATCACAGCTAAAAATTCAAATGTAATAATATAAGCAATCTTAATCCTTTCAAAAAAATAAAAAACACGTAAAACTACGCGTATCCACGATAAAATAAACTTTTAGTTTTATGCTCTCATTTTAGAAGAACTTTTTTTCCAGAACATTAGTACTTAACAGCTCCAAAAAAGCAAAGCCATGAACAAATATCTTATAAAATCGCCGAACATACTTTACGTCGGATATGACGAAGTTGATCAAATACTCGAAATAGAATTTAAACTCAATGTCATCCACCAATACTTTGAAGTGCCACTAGATGAGTTTATCGGACTCATGAAAGCAGAAGACACGGAGAATTTTTACTTCAATTACATCAATTGCAAGTACCATTATGATGCCTTTTGAGAATGGTATAAAAGGAACAGTCCGAACTTCAACAAAGTTCTGGTTTGATCAAAGATTAGAAAACACATTATTGTAGGGACAGGTCGCGACCTGTCCGGAGACAATCCCAATTTAGATCATGTTAGTCAATTAAATCAATACAAACTTTTATTGTCCATACAAAACCACCATAACACCTTTTTCTCTATCTAAAACACCAGCTAATTGAAAGCAATTTGCAATAATCTAGGCAAACAAACCCCACAAAATCAAACCCAAAACAGTCGCTAATGCAAAAAAAACAACCTCATTACGGTTTCCCGTAAAATACTGAATTTTAATGTGTTTAAGTTTGGTGATGAAAAACACTAAAACTATAAAACCATGAAAAAACTATTTTTTGTAATTGTTGCTTTAACATTTTTAACTCCTAAAGAAGTTAAAGCGCAAAACAATAATACCGGAGTCGTTACAGCAGTTGCAGCGGCAGGAATTATTGCAGGAGCAATATTGTCATCAGAAGACATGAAAGAGCGAGCAGAACTAAAAGCGACACAATGGATTTTAGCCAATCATACAGAGTTAACAACATTTAATTTAGAAACACTCGATTTTGTCGGTAAAAAAGCCAAGGACATGTCATCTACGACAGTCATTTCTTTCAAACTTCAAGAGTTCACACCAAAACCAAACCCAGTTCTTGACGGAAAAAAATACATCCTTTTTTGTTTTACAAGCTATGGCTGGATCAATGACCAAGGTATTGATTTTAGTAAAGTTGAGTGGTATTTAATTGATAGTACAGAATGGATGAACATGATGGTAGCATACACAAAAGTTGCCTCAGAAGAAAAAGACGAAAAAATACTTAGAGAAAAATTAACTGCTGGAACAATTGACAACAAAGGAATAAAAGTTAAAGGCAAAATAGAAATCCCATTTTATAAATTAGATGGCGACAGTTATTTAGTAACAGAATACTCTAATGATATGAAATTCATCTATAATGAAAAATCGCTATGCATCTTTCTAAAAAAGACTAGCGACCTAGTACAAATGAGAAGACAAACCATCATAGATACCCATATATTTTTATTTCCATAAAATTTAAAAAAATCAAAGCCAGTAGTAAGCAACAATGAATGATTCACCGGCTTATTTCATTAAATAAAAATAATTTTTACCCTTTTACGGTTTCCCGTAAAATAATGAATTTTAATGTGTTTAAGTTTGGAATCTAAAACAAAAACTATGGAACTAAACAACCAACTAAAGTCATTAGCAGATAAAATCCAACTACTAAAAGACAAGATTGAAACAGAAGAATCTACAAAACATGCTTTTGTACTTCCATTTATAAACATTTTAGGATACGACACCTTCAATCCAACAGAAGTCGTACCTGAATTCACAGCCGACTTAGGGCTTAAAAAAGGAGAAAAAGTAGATTATGCAATCATTCAAAACAATGAGCCAATACTTATTATAGAATGTAAAAACTGGAAAGAAAACCTATCCGTTCATGGTTCGCAATTATTTAGATACTTCCATGTAACCAAAACCAGATTTGCTCTGTTAACTAACGGAATTCAATACCAATTTTTCACCGATTTAGACGAGAAAAACAAAATGGATCCAAAACCATTTTTAGAATTTGATGTTACCAATTTAAAAGACAATGTGGTAACTGAAATCGCAAAATTTCACAAATCAAGTTTCGATGTAAACAATATAGTTACCAACGCCAGTTCACTCAAATACATCAAAGAAATTAGAAAACAAATCAATGAAGAATTGACTTCGCCATCTAATGAATTTGTCAAATTGTTTGCCAGCAAAGTTTACACAGGTAGATTGACCGAAAAAGTAATGGATGAATTCAAAGACCTTGTTCACAAAGGATTCAATCAATTCATTAGCGAAAAAATAAACGACCGATTAAATGCTGCCATCAACAAAGAAGCCCAAAAACAACTGGAAGATTTACCCGAAACTATCGAAGATGAAAGCAAAATTAACACAAGTGAAGAAGAACTAGAAGCATTCAGAATTGTTGTTGCTATCCTTAGAAGAAAACTGCCTACGAAC
>JAIEMH010000163.1 GCA_019752245.1 Flavobacteriaceae bacterium | reverse complement strand
GTATAGCAATGACTTGTGCTCAAAACAAAATTAAGTATGTTCCAGTCAATGTTGGTGCTGATTTTGAAAAAATTCTTACTACGTATTTGATTGAAAAACAAAACTTTGGTTAATGACTCGAAAAATTATTGAATATTTTTTCAAAAAATACTTGCAATTATAAAAAACGTGTGTATATTTGCAACCGCAATAAAGCGATGGTTTGGTAGTTCAGTTGGTTAGAATACATGCCTGTCACGCATGGGGTCGCGGGTTCGAGTCCCGTCCAGACCGCTAAATTGGGAAAAGCGATTCAGAGATGAATCGCTTTTTTGCCCCAATAAAGCATGTGAAATGATTTGATAACAATTTTATAATGTTAAAAAAATCATTCAAAATAGTTGTGTTGTTTTCGATACGCCTTTGTAAAGCGTATCACGGTTTAGTAGTTAGACCAATGAAAAGCTTTCCACTTTTGTGGATGGCTTTTTTGTTTTTAAAATAATTTCAGATATCATGCTCTAGTAATTTTTTTTGAATAAACGAATGGCTTTTTGCCTATTACGACCTAGAAGTAATTTTTAATAGCTACAAATAAAAATAAAACAAGAAAGCACAAGCAAACCATGAATTTCATAAAAGTAGATACTAAAAAGCCAAGAAAGGCTCCTGATGCCGCTTTCAAAGCTCCTTTTTTATCATCAAAATTGTAAATTAATTCTCCAATAAAAGCACCAACAAACAATCCAATAATAAAACCTATCGGAGGAAAAAATAATCCAATGATTAATCCAATATTGGTTCCCCAAACTCCATATTTTGTGCCTCCAAATTTCTTTGCGCCTTTTGATGGAATAACATAATCTAAAATTGAAATAATTATAGTTAATACAAATGTAATTCCAAGAACCCAATAATTGTTAGGTACATAATTTGTTAAGTATAGTAATAAAAGGCCAACCCAGCTTATTGGTGGTCCAGGCAAAGCAGGAAGAAAGCTTCCAAATAAGCCAAGAATACAACATACTAACCCAAGAACAACTAATATAATATCCATTGAAATAAATTTTTAGTATTTTTGAAAACGAATATGAGAAAAATAATTCAAATAGCGGTTTTTTACTTCCTAATTTTTTGTGCAACAAGCCATGCTTTTGGACAAGAAAAAGCAGTTAATGATCCAGATATTGCACTGAAAGAAACACTTTATACCAAGTATAAAAAAGATGTTCAAGCTTTTGATAAAAAAGATTTTGACACTTTGTTTTTTGAGTTTTTTCAGAAGCAATCTGATAGTAAAATAACTTTAACAAAAGAGGAGTATTACACATATACCATCAAAATTGCTATTTATTCAGAAAAATTAGGACTTTTGTACAAAGACCAAAAAGAAGAATCTAACAAAGCAAAGCAAGAATGGTTCAACAAAAGCTATTCTGAATATTTAAACTCCAAAAAATAACCAATTGAAAAAAATAGCACTCTATTTTCTGATTTTATCCTTTGCCTCTTGTCAATATTTTGAGAAGCAAGTGCCTTCTGAAAAAGAGTTGTTAGATAAACAAATCAAAGAAATTAATTGGAAAGAAGTTGATGAATATCCATCGATTATTGATTGCGAAAAATTAACCGATCCAAACCAAAAAAAACAATGTTTCTTCGAGTTTTTAGCGGCAACAATTCAGCAAAAATTAAGTGTTGATACGTTGAGAGTCTTGTTTCCAAAATTAGACACAATTGAAGTCAAAGTAACAGTTAATCCTGATGCATCGATGCAATTTGAGCCACAATTTCCAAAAGATACTGTTGCTTACGACACCATTAAAATTGATAGTATTCTTCGATTAAAATTAGTAGATTTTCCAAAAGTAAATCCAGCAATAAAACGCGGAATTCCGGTGAAAACACAATTCATTTTACCAGTAATTATTAAAACTGAAAAGTAGTTTTTGTCATTCTGAATAAAAATGAAGAATCTCAAAATAATGAAACATTTAAAATGTAAATTATTTTGAAAAATTCCTACCTTTCCAAGTAAAACCACCAACAAGCGAATAAAGTCCAACAAAACTCGAAAAGAAAGGATAAACAAAACTACTTGCAATTGGGAATATGAACTTACTTTTTCTCAAATATTGATTCGATTTCAAAAGCAATAAATAATCCACAAAATATTTAATTGAAAATACAATAAGTAAAGTTTTCCAATTAAGAGAATTTGTAATCAATAAATACAAACCAACAACCAAACTTACGTTCATCGCCAAAACCACAACAGCCAAACTTTTAGAATAATAACCAGAATACCCAGTTGTTTTACTTGCCCAACGAACACGTTGCATAAACAATTTATACAAATCATTTTCGGGTTTTGTTTTAACAATAGTATCGGTATTTTTTAAATAATGCACTTTATCAGCATGATTTTTCAATGCTTTTTGCAATAAAAAAACGTCGTCGCCACTTGCCATTTTGTTGTTTCCACCAAAACCGCCAATTTCATTAAAAAGTTTTTTGGTGTAAGCGAAGTTTGCGCCGTTGCACATAAATGGTTTTCCAATTCCGAAACTTCCAATCGTAGTTCCTTGCAAACTCAATAAGTCCAATTGTTGAAATTGATGAAACCAGTTGTTTTTTGTCTTATAAACCACAGCTCCAACAAGCATTTCGGTATGATTTTTTTGAATAAAGTTGTCAAACGTTAATAGCCAATCTTTTTTCACAATGCAATCTGCATCCGTAGTTACAACCCATTCGTGTTTCAAAATCGGAATGGCTCTAGAAATGGCATCTTTTTTTGGTGAATTGGATAAACGTAAATTTTCTAAAAGCGTTGTTTCAATCAAGCCATTTTCCATGCGCCATTTGATATAAATGCGTTCAGAAGCATCGGTAGAAAAATCATCTACCATTATAATTTCGAATAATTCCTTAGGATAATTTAAATTTGAAATCGACCTTAAAAGTTTAGGTATATTCTTCTCTTCATTCCTAAACGGAACAATTATCGAGAATGTCGTTTTGGGTTTTTCATCGGTTCTAATAAATGTTTTCACTTTGTCAAAACCAAAAATCAGTTGCAAAATAAACACAACATAAATTACTAAAACAACCAATAATACGATTTCAATCATAAGAAACTATTTTATACGAATTTAAAAAATAAAAATATAAATAATTCAATCTTAATAAAATCTTTGTGACTTAGTGTCTTTGTGGTAAAACCTTAAATATCATAACATAATAACTTCCAAAAACTACAGGTAAAACCACATTTAAAAACCACATAAGCATGGTTACAAAAACCACAACCCATTCATTAACGCCAAGCAATCCAAAGAAATAAACGGCCAAACTTCCTTTTAAAGCAAAATCTAAAAACTGAAAACTCGGAACAATCGAAGCTAAAAAATAAACAGTTGTAATCGTTGCCATCAAAGTTGAATAAGGCAAATCGACATCAAATGCCAAAAACAAGAAATAATATTGATGCGAAAAAACCAAGTAACGACAAAATCCTAAAATTAAATTCTTACGATGAATGTTCTTCGGAATTTCATTGATTTTTTCAATTAAATCTTCAATGGAATAACCTTTAATTTTGATTTTTTTCGTGAAATATGAAAACAGAAAGAAGGCAATTGTAAAAGCTATTATTCCAAAACTCCAAAGCCAATATCCTAAAATCATCATACCAAGAATTCCAAGAATTCCTGTAGCAACAATTTGAACTCCGTTGCAAATTAAGTTCAGAAAAATAATTTTCTTAGTATCTTTTTTCTCAAAATACAATGCTTTTCCGGCATATTCACCAACGCCAACCGGAGTAAAAACGCCCAAAGTTAAAGCTGCAAGCACTTGTTTCGTAGCTTCATTTACAGAAATTGGTTTTACAACTTGCGCCAAATTTTGCCATTTCAGAATTTCAAAGAAACGATTCAAAAAACTAAAAAATAAGATAAACGATATTCCAGCAACCGATTGATTTTTATAAAACAGAACAAGAAATTTATCCCAATCCAATTTGTCATTGGAAGCCAATTGATTGTAAATAAAATAAAATGCGCCAACAACAATCAAAAGTTTGACTGAAAAAACCAAGAATTGTTTAGCTTTGTGAGGAATTGTAATCATTGGTACAAAGTAAAGAAAATCAATAACACAAAGTCACGCAAAAAACACAAAGTTTCGCAAAGGCTACCGATTATTCTTTGTGCATCTCTGTGAAATCTTTGTGTATCTCTGTGAAAGTAAAATGGCAAACGAAAGAATAATTTTAGGAATCGACCCAGGAACAACCATTATGGGTTTCGGATTGATAAAAGTAGTCAACAAGAAAATGGAATTTCTTCAGTTGAACGAGTTGATATTGAGTAAATACGACAACCACTACCAGAAGTTAAAAGTCATTTTTGAACGAACAATCGAATTAATCGACACACATCATCCTGACGAAATTGCCATTGAAGCACCTTTTTTTGGTAAAAATGTGCAATCCATGTTGAAATTGGGAAGAGCGCAAGGCGTTGCAATGGCAGCTGGACTTTCAAGAGATATTCCAATTACAGAATACGAACCCAAAAAAATAAAAATGGCAATCACCGGAAACGGAAATGCCAGCAAAGAGCAAGTTGCCAAAATGCTACAACAACTTTTAGGATTGAAAACATTACCAAAAAACCTCGATTCAACCGATGGATTAGCGGCAGCAGTTTGTCATTTTTTTAACTCCGGAAAAGTAGTTGGAGAAAAAAGCTATACAGGTTGGGATGCTTTTGTGAAGGAAAATGAAAATAAAATTAGAAAATGAGATAATTAGAAAATTAATTCAAAATAAAAACAAGAATTATCTCATTATCAAATTTCCAAATTATCTAATTAATATGTCTGGAATCTACATACACATACCTTTTTGCAAGCAAGCGTGTCACTATTGCGACTTTCATTTTTCGACTTCATTGAAGAAAAAGGATGAGATGGTTTTGGCATTGGCAAAAGAAATTGAAATGCGAAAAAGTGAGTTTCAAGAAGAAGTTATAGAAACCATCTATTTTGGTGGAGGAACTCCAAGCAGATTGCAGATTGCAGATTTGAGATTGCAGATTGATTCGGTTTATAAAAACTACAAGGT